>JAFUBI010000190.1 GCA_017460285.1 Oscillospiraceae bacterium
CTCATAATCTTCATACAATTTCTTTGCATATATGTCGTAATTCGACTTTCCCATGACGGCACGACTGCTTTAGGCGCGGTTGTTTTCGCTCTTCTCTATGCGCTTATATGTCTCATCTATATTCACCGATGCGGTATCCGGGTAAGCCGCCGCTCCGGTCCTCTGCTTGCTCTATCTGCAGTCTCGCTTTCTCAAGTCTTCTTCTGTGGCAATGAGTTTCTGAGAAGGCTCTCTCTCCTGGTTGCATTCACGCTGTTTACTTTTGCACTGTATCTGGGATGCAGACCTAGTATTAAACACTTCAATTCCGATCCTTTACCCGAAGATCTCCTTCGTTGTTTCGCCTGCGATATCTCTGTTGATAGCATATCGAAACACACAAACCGTCCGAACAAAGAGACAAAAATGAACAGTATCCTCCCTGCTTTCTGGAAAGGGATACTCGGTCTAGTACTCGGTATACCTGTGTTTCTTGTAGCAGGTGCTCTCCTCTCCTATGATTCCTCTTTTCAAGACCTGATAGACAGTATCTTCACCTTCGACATGTCCAAATTAGCGGAGGAAACGTTTCTTATCATTGCAAGCCTGCTTGTCTTTCTCTACTTGTTTCTGATACTCACTTCCCTAGCGAAAGATGAATCGGATAATAGGTCTGACTATGGTCTTATAAACAATATCTTCAAAAAAATCTCTTTCTTGCCTCCTATCACTGTATTCGTATCCGTTATTCCTCTGCTTCTGCTGTACACTCTTTTCTTTATTTCTCAGTGGAAATACTATACCTCTGCCTTTGTTGGATCGCTCCCGTCCGGATATTCCTATGCTGAATATGCCAGAGAGGGTTTCTTCCAGTTATGTACCGTATCGACGATCAATCTGCTCGTGCTTTTCTCCTGTACGTGGCTGATCAAGAAAAACAAAACACGTGATCAGATTCTTTTAAAAGTCATAACGCATTGGATCTCCGTCTACTCCATGATCCTCATTGCAACAGCAATGTCAAAAATGTATCTGTACATGAAGGAATACGGATTGACTCCTCTCAGAGTCTATTCCTCCTGGGGAATGATGGTCCTTGCTGCGATATTCATTCTGTTTATTGTCAAAGGAATCCTGAACCGGTTTCCTTTTTATACAGCATGTATCTATACCGTAGTTGTCCTTTTCTTAGGGCTGGTTATCTCCAATCCCGAAAAACAGATTGCGAGATATAATACCTATCAATTTTTTGAAGGAAATCTAAACTCCGTGGATCTTTATCTTCTTGAGGAACTCGGAGATCCAGCAGTCCCATATCTGCTTGAATTGGAGGGTCATCTACCGTTGGAGGATCGAGCAGAATACAATCTGATTCTCAGAGATCTCGAAAGTTTATACACTGAAAAAGTTGAATCCTCCAAAAAATGGACTGAATCCACCTATGACTATCTAACAGCAAAACGCTTGGTTAACGGTGAATGAGTCAGCGAAAAAACCAGATACGCAGCAGCCAGGCCTTCGCTGATATTCATTTCTGAAGTATCCTTATTTCGGCTGAAAACGCCTTATTGCATCCGCCATCTCCAGAAAGCCATCCGCTTTCATAATCGCCAAGCCCTGTGATTCATCCCCAAGAATGACTAAACGCTCTCCTGTCTTAATATCAAAAACTTTTCTTGCTCGAGCCGGAATAACGATCTGCCCTTTCTCCCCTACAGTGACAACTCCGAAGATATGTTTTCCTTTTGTTGGGATCGACAGCCCTTCGTTTCCATTTGCATCGTAATTGACCAGATCATCCAAAGAAACTCCAAGAGTTTCAGCAAGCAATTTGCTCTTTTCAAGGTCTGGAGATGTTTCTCCCGATTCCCACTTAGCGATCGCCTGCCTGGAGACCCCGACTTTTTCCGCAAGGTCCTCCTGAGTCAGTTTCTTGATTTTTCGCATTTGAAGCAAGTTATCCTTAAACATTTTTCCTTTTTCCCTTTCTGATCCCGAGCACAGCCCAACGCAAAAATGGGATTCTGGAAAATATCCCATCTAGTACGAATCCTGTTAAAAATCCTGCAATAAAACTCAACAAATACACGATAGGCGCCGGTAACAAATGTTGCTTAACTACAAAGAGGGCAACGGTCGATATGCCAAGATAATGAAAGACATATAATCCAAAACTATGTCTACTCATCCACGTTGAAAATCTTGTTTTCACATCACCATATCTAGCCATTCCCGCTAAGAGAGCAAGACATCCAAACCAACAATACACGGCAAATAACAAAGACCGGTTGACAGGAGCATCCGCGTAGTTTTCGCCAAAAAAGTGTAGACAGAAAATCACTCCCAGTATCAAGGCGATACATATCAGCACAGTACTATATCGCTTCAATACCTCAATTGTTTCCTCATTTGAGAACAGATAGTATCCCAGGAAGAAGAGAAATCCATACAATCCAAACCTGTAGACAACGATCACCGGTGTATTGAGCACTTGTGCGGACAGCCAGACTGGAATACTGAGTCCAAGAAGGAACAGTATCATGGGGACCTTTGTTCTATTCCATCTTATGTTTTCTTTGATCTTTCTGAAAAGGATCAGCAGCATCGAAAACACCCATAATATCTGGGAAA
>JAFUBI010000191.1 GCA_017460285.1 Oscillospiraceae bacterium
AAATAAACCTCACTGCTTCCAGACTGTTTCAGAATATTCATGAGAACCATTCCGCACAAAACCGCTGATACAGAAAAAGTGGTATATGTTCCTTTCTTTTTCAGCAAAATGCATCCGACAATTATGACAATAAGTGAAATGGTAGTCGTGAAAGACATGGTAGAGGAATAATAAAGAACGCTTAATGTCTTATATAACCAGTCGGGATACCTTTGATATATAGAATAAGAAAATGGCGTTCTGATAGCGGAGTAGAAATACGAGAGAGACATACTGTCACCTGCTCCATTTCCATACACGAGAAAGTATAGTCCCAAACAAGGGACAGCATATAAAAGTCCTTTAACGAATACCCACAGATTCTTTTGGGTAAGAAGTTCAATCAGAAGAACGAAGCACACACCAAAAAGATACGTAACAGCCAAGGGTCCTTTTGCGATCATCGCTGCAGATAAAAATGCAGAAGCAAAACAATGGCACAAATTTACCTTGTTTCCTTTATCCTGCGCAATGGAAAACAAAAGAAAGGCAAGAAAGCAAAGAAACAGCCCAAACGGGAATCCGATCGTATCCATGTACAAATAGTGGGTATATGTACAACTAGGGATGAAAGCAAAAATAAATGTTAGGAGTGCATTGAGTCCTTTATTATTGATATATCGTTCAGCGATGCAATTAAATGCCAACACGCAAAGCGGCGCGATAAGAATCAGTGATAGTTTTATTACCGAAACAAACGCTGTAGTATGAAGCACAGTCATCAGAACGGAGGTAAAAATGTAATAACCAAGATGGTATGGGAACACCCACCCAGACATCTGAAGAGATTCCATAGGAAAACTCTTGTATGCTGCCACGGTCAGTCCAACACCATTAAGCGTATCATGATAATAAGGTCTAGCGCCAACGAGATCTGGCTCTAAATTCGCCATAGAAAGGATGACAAATGTTATGAATAAAGCTGCAGCACATGATAGAAATGTGGGAAGATCAAAGTCGCTTTCTACGCGAACAATCCTGCTTTTCTTCCAGCGGAATAAAAGGATAAGTAACGAAATCGCAACAACGGCTACAAGTGCATAAGAAATATAATCGTTCAAATGAAATGGTGCGAAAATAAAGTAAAGAATGTACTCAATCAGAATACCTATACCGAATGAAAAAACGATAACTTCTTTTGCCGTTTTTAAAACTTTCCATCCCGAAACCACTGAATATCCAGGTAAGAAGATCATAAAAACAGAAAATAGCAGAAAACCAAGTCCCGTCTTCGCTGTCAAGTTTACATACTTTACAGCAAATATGAACCAAACAATCATCGCTGCAAACGGAAGTGACCATAAGCATTTGTTCTTTATATTGCCTGTCATTTCTTTATCACCTCATCCTCTCATTTCAGTTCAACTATCGTAACTCCGGCATCTCCTTCTCCAAATTCTCCAAGTCGGAAGGATTTTATATATGTTAAGTGTTTAAGCCAGTTGTGGATTCCTTTTCTCAATGCGCCTGTTCCTTTACCATGAATGATGCTAATGAAATGTATATGCGATAATCTCGCTCTATCAAACACTATTTCTATTTCGGGTATAGCCTCATCAACCGTTTTCCCTCTCACATCAACCTCGGTCTTCTTTCCGCTGTCATCTTCTTTTTTCCCCGGAGAGTAAGTATATTCTTTCTTTCCTGGTTTTTCCGTCACTGCTGAACGCAATGCGCTGATATTTACTTTCATTCTCACCGCACCACTTTGGATGGAAACGTTTCCTGCTCTATCTGGATTCGAAAGAACTGATGCGTTTGAACCAAGTGAAACTACGTATACTATATCTCCCTTTTTTACATTTTCCACTGGAGGAAGGTCAATGTAATTAGTCTGAGCGTCATTGTTGTTTTCTACGAGATCTAAACTATCCCTGTTCAGGATCTGTTTAGCCCTTGAGATATTATTCTTTCTTTGGGATGAATCTGATCGATCCATTGCTCTCATCTCATCAATAAGTCTTGATGCTTGTGCAGCAACATCAGCTGAAAGCTGTCTGGATTTATTGATCAACCGTTCGTTTTCTTTTTTGCTTTCACTAAGTATTCTTTCAGCCTCTATTTTCGCTTCCTTCAGTTCTCTTTCAGCATCAAGTTTTATCTCATTAACTTTTTCTTTTTCAATTTGTAATTGCCTGTTCATTTGGTCTAAACGAGCAACTACTTCCTCGAATCGCCTGTTGGAAGCATTCATTTTATTCTTTGCAGAATTAATTATTTCCTGATTCAAACCCAAACGCTGACATATCAACAGCGCATTAGATTGTCCTGGAATACCCATGTTTAGTTTATAAGTCGGAGTAAGCGTCTCTATATCAAAATCGCAAGAAGCGTTTTCAACACCTTCTGTTTCAAGCGCAAACATCTTAACCTCTCCATAGTGAGAGGTCGCTATCGTTTTACAACCAATAGAAATCAATTCTTCTAGCACAGCTTCAGCCAATGCTGCGCCTTCAGCTGGATCTGTTCCAGACCCCAACTCATCCAGCAGTACGAGACTTCGGTCACTAGCCTCATCAAGAACGGAAGAGATATTAGCGATGTGAGATGAAAATGTAGATAAATTCTGTTCAATACTCTGCTCATCGCCAAGATCAGCTAAAACATTATAAAAAATCGATAAATCACTATTTTGACTTGCAGGCACTGGTATCCCTGAAGCAATCATCAACGTTAACAACCCTACTGTTTTTAAAGTAACAGTTTTACCGCCGGTATTGGGTCCCGTTATAATCAACGCATTATAGTCAGATCCAAGATTTAAATTTATTGGAACTACTTTTTTCTTATCAATTAAAGGATGTCTGCCATTTACAATATGAATATAACCTTCCGAATTTAGACTAGGAATAGCGGCATCATTTTCTATCGCATATCTCGCCTTCGCAAGCAGTACGTCTATCTGAACAAAGCAATTGTGACCACGAATCATTTGCTTTGCAGAAGAACTTACACGAGCAGAAAACGCAGCGAGGATCCGGTCGATTTCCAACTGTTCTTCTGCTTTCAGTCGCATGATCGCGTTATTTGCTTCCACAACAACGTTGGGCTCAATAAACAATGTATTTCCAGAAGAAGACACATCGTGGACTAGACCGGGAATCGCTGTTTTATTCTCTACTTTGACTGGTACAACGAACCTTCCGCCTCTCATCGTCACAATAGCATCCTGAAGATATTTTGAACTGCTTTGTGAACGAATAATAGAATCGAGTTTTTCCCGAATATTGCTCTCTTGGCGAATAATTTTTTTTCGAATCGATGCTAAAGTTGAACTGGCATCATCTGCCATTTCAGACTCTGAAATAATGGAAGAAGCAATATCGTTTTCCAATCTCACATCTTCAAAAAGATTGAAAAAGAGTTCATCCGTATTTGAAGCTTTTTCCGAATCCGGATTATACCATTTTTTTAGTAGACGCCCATTTTGAAGCGATCTTTTTACATGAAGCAACTCCCCCATAGAAAGAGTGCTTCCTTTTTCTGCTCTTTGAATAATTGGCACAACACCATCTTCTGAGATCAATGCCAGAGAACTGTTTTTTGAATACATTGAGACAACGCAGTCCGTCATCGACAACATCTTCTGTGCATCAACCAGGTACCGACAAGGTACAATATCTAGTATCATTTCTTTGGCTTCATCGCTTACCGCAAAATGAGACAAGATCGATAGAACCTTGTCAAACTCTAATCTTTTATATGTTTTTGAATTAATATCCATCCTCAATCCTTGATCGTATGATAATAGTTCAATGTTTTTAGATCGTGATCGATGTGTTCGACAAGATATCTCTCACAAATATCACAGAATATCTCCTTTGAAGGAGATCTCAGTTCGAAAGCAAACGCCCTTTGCGGCTCAGCAGATACTATATAGCGAATCGCTGACATTACCGAGAAAGGAACATCAGCCTGAATGCCTCGTTTTTCAGAACAACTGGAACACAACCATGTACCAGTACTATATTCAAAAAAAACTTTATCTGAAGAAAGCGCGCCACATTGAGCGCACTCGAAAATATTGGGCATATACCCCGAAAGTGTCATAATTGTCATCTCAAACACCGCCTTAATCTGCCAAAGCGGTTTAGAGCCATTATTAATCAGGTAAAGAGTATTCAGCATGACCGTAAGATATTGTTTTGCCTCTTCGTTATATGGAACGGTAAGCTTTAATAACTCACAGAAGTATGTTGCTAGTGCATAAGACACAGCATCACTATAGATGTTTAAAAACTTTTTCTGACTTTCAGCATTCACTACCGTATACATGTTCTTTCCAGTAGCAAGTTCAAAATTGGATAAAGACAACATAGTACACGCGGAAGTCAATCTGCCATTTGGGCGCAAACTTCCACGTGCATAAGCGGTAATAAGACCTTCGTCTGTAAGGATCGTTAAAACCCTATCAGCTTCGCCTGTTTTTGAACTCCATATGACTAACCCGTCTTTTGAAACGTTCAAGAGCACATACCTTTCAATTAAAACCCCAGGTCCTTTAAATCATAATCTTTGTCTCTCCAATCGGGACGAACCTTGACCCAACACTGAAGATTCACTTTACAATCTAAAAACTCTTCGATCTTCTGCCGCGCTTCCGATGCTATTTTTTTAAGCATTTTCCCTTGTTTGCCAATAATCATCCCCTTGTGACTGTCTCTTTCACAATAGATATTGGCATCTATATCAATGATTGAACCGTCTTCTCTTTCCTTGAAACTTAAGATCTCTGTAGCACAGCCGTGAGGCAATTCATCTCTTAGATTATACAAAAGCTTTTCCCTAATGATTTCAGCCACAACATATTTTTCAGGAATATCTGTCAAAGTATCTTCAGGGAAATAATGAGGACCTGCTACTGCAAATCTTTTCAGTGTAGAT
>JAFUBI010000192.1 GCA_017460285.1 Oscillospiraceae bacterium
ATCTATGTGAAGAATGATTAAAGCAAAATGATGTGACCACTGGGTGGTCTTGTTTGAGTGCTTTTGAAAACTGAAGATGGCATCCTCTGATCCAGGTTTTTCCAACCTGATCTTTTTTGCCCACATCTACTTGACACTAACGGAACTGCAAGTTGACTTTTGTGGCAGTCTAGCTGATGGTATAATCCAAGAGTCGGAGCAAATAGCAGGAAGGTGTTTATGTTACAGATTCTAGATTTAAAGATCATACACAGAAAAGATCTCAGAACGATTCTGGATCACTTTTCCTGTACGCTGAATGCGGGTGACAAAGCGGTCATCATCGGTGAAGAGGGAAACGGAAAGTCTACACTTCTCAAATGGATCTATGATCCAAAACTTGTCGACAGCTATGCGGACACGGAAGGAATACGTGTTTGTCATGGAGAGATTCTTGCATATCTGCCTCAGGAACTTCCGATGGAAGACAGAGAAAAAACAGTATATGAGTTCTTTTCGGATTCCTCTGATTTTCTGGATGTGGATCATAAAGAACTTGTATCTTTAACTGTTCAATTTGGTTTCGACCAAGAATTCTGTTCTAGCGATCAACGCATGGGTACATTATCCTGGGGAGAAAAAGTCAATGCACAGATGATGAGTATCCTTATGCGAAAACAGTCAGTACTGCTGCTGGATGAGCCTTCTAACGATATCGATATCGAGACTCTTGAATGGCTGGAAAAGCAGATCCTGGATTTCAAAGGGATCGTTCTGTACATCTCTCACGACGAAGTGCTGATCGAGAGAACATCCAATATGGTGATCCATCTGGAGCAGTTGTATCGGAAACGAGAGAGTAAGTATACGGTTGCAAAGATGTCTTACACTCAATATGCTGCAGAGAGACTAGGTTCTTTGGAGAGACAGGAGCAGCAGGCAAAACTGGACTTAAGAGAGAAAAAGATCCGGGATGAAAAGTTTCGAAGGATCGCGCAAAAAGTGGATCAGGCACAGGAAAATATCAGCAGGGGCGACCCGCATGGTGCCAGATTGTTAAAAAAGAAGATGAAAGCTGTCAAATCACTAGAGAAGCGGTTTGAAAGAGAAGATGAGGGCATGGAAAAAATGCCATATGCTGAAGAAGCGATCAACTTCCGTATTGGCACAGAGGAAAACAGGATCCCCAATGGAAAGACCGTCTTCGAACTAAAGCCAAAAGATCTCTTCACCGCAGATGGAACGAAACTGCTTTCAAAGGGAGTATCACTTGTTGTTCGAGGTCCAGAAAAGATAGGGATCACTGGTTCAAATGGTGCAGGCAAAACAACGCTTCTAAAACTTCTTGTAAACTTGCTTCAGGAAAGGGAAGATATCAAGATTCAGTACATGCCACAGAATTATTCAGATCTACTCGATCTGGATGCAACAGCTGTAGATTCCATTTGTCGTTCCGGAGATCCGGAAGAAAGGAAAAAAGTCAAAAACTGGCTTGCAGCATTGAAGTTTACTGCTGAGGAGATGGAACATCCTATCCGGCATCTTTCAGGTGGGCAACAGGCGAAGATCTTTTTGCTTCGTATGAACACTTCCGGAGCGAATGTGCTGATATTAGACGAGCCAACAAGGAATTTCTCCCCGTTGTCCGGACCTGTGATCCGCAGAATGCTTTCAGATTTTCCTGGAACCATCATCAGCGTGTCGCATGACCGCAAGTATTTATCCAAAGTGTGCACACGGGTTCTGAAACTGACAAAAAATGGATTAATTAGCAATTAGAAAAGGGAACCGAATAGGCTCTACTCATAAGACAATATGATAGAACCTGTCAGTCTCGGAGTGGAATCATAATGAATTACAGCTATGGAACAATCTACAGTTCTGTAGCTGTTTTTCTTATCTTTCAAGGTTGAAATATTCAATCATCCGTTGAATCGATATGCTTCAAAATGGTATAATTTTCTTAACAAGTGATAATCACTGGAAAAGAGGATTAAAGATGGCTCTTTCATATAATAGGTTGTGGCACGTTCTTGTAGATAAGAAAATGTCCAG
>JAFUBI010000193.1 GCA_017460285.1 Oscillospiraceae bacterium
ATAAAACTGATCGCAACAGATGGTGTTTTCTCCATGGATGGGATCATCTGCAATTTGAAAGGAATAACGGAACTTGCGGAAAAGTACAATGCGCTTGTTATGGTTGACGATTCCCACGCAGTTGGTTTTGTTGGAAAAACTGGAAGAGGAACTGCTGAGTACTGTGGTGTTCAGGGAAAAGTAGATATCATCACTGGAACTTTAGGTAAAGCATTGGGCGGTGCTTCCGGCGGATATACCGCAGCACGAAAAGAGATCGTTGATCTTCTGCGCCAAAGAAGCAGACCTTACTTGTTCTCCAACACACTCGCACCAGCGATTGCAGGGGCAAGTTTAGCGCTTTTTGACATGTTGGGGGAGAGCACCGAATTGAGAGATCATCTCGAAGAAGTTACTTTGTATTACCGGAACAAAATGGTAGAAAATGGTTTTGATATTATCCCGGGTGTCCATCCCTGTGTTCCTGTCATGCTCTACGATGAAAAAATCACTGCAGAGTTTGCCAGAAGGATGGTAGATAAAGGCGTTTATGTGGTTTCTTTCTCTTACCCTGTTGTTCCAAAAGGAAAAGCCCGTATTCGTACCCAAATATGCGCTAACCATACAAAAGAAGATATAGACTTTGCAGTTGATTGCTTCATCCAGGTACGAGATGAGATGGGTCTTGCATAGAAAAGAATAGAATAACGAAAAAGGGCAGCGTCATCAGCTGTCCTTTTCTGTTTCGTGCAACAATATTTGATAAGCTAATCGCGGATCGCCGTTTTCCAGATGGATGATACCGCAGTAGGCTAAACCCATTTTCAGGAGCAAATCCTGCATTATTTTGTTATCTTTATGTGTATCGATCCTTAATGAGGTCGCTTTTGATCTTGCCACTTGAATGGCGGTGGAAAGGACGCCTCGGAGTTTGCCATCACTTGCAATGCGGTGAATAACGTAATAATCGTCATCCGTCAACCAAGAACCGTCTATTTTAAGATAAGTAGGATCAGGACCGGGAGCAAGAACGAAAACCGCATGGATTACTCGATCCTCCTCAATGACGTAGAGGGTATTCTTGAAGATATCTGAAGACAATAGACCATTGGATGGATAATCATTTTTCCACTGATCTTTGTTTCCATTGGCTCGCATATAGAAACGGGCAGATTCATATACCGACTGAATCGCTGGAAGATCAGAATATGTTGCTAATCGAACTGTCATGTTTCACCCTAGAAAAAGTACCAAACGATCAAAGCAGTAATACTTGTGGCTAGAGAGATCTCGACCAGGGATCTCTCCATCATTCCAAGCAATAAACCTATTAGCAGACCAGCTATGGCCGAAGCCTTATCTCCGGTTGTGTAGAGAATCGAGGGAAATGTCATAGCACTTAAAATGGCATATGGCATGTAGTAAAGCAATGATTTAAGAAAAGGACTTGTGACTTTTTTACGAAACATCGTAAAAGGGATCATTCTCACAAGATAGGTTGTCAAAGCCATTAAGGCGATCAATAGTATCGTGTTCATCAAACATTGGTCTCACTGTGAGGATAAATTAGTGAAGTAATTATGGAAGCGATAACAGAAGAAACAATGATAGAAAAGCCAGATGATATAAATTTTAAGATAGGACAATAATAAATTAAGCAACTGATCAGACCTGCAGTTAGAACACATAACAAAGTGCCCTTATCTTTTTTTGCAGGAGGAACAAAAATGGAGAGAAACATTCCGTAGATTGCAATGCCGAAAACGGCAGACAACTCTATGGGGATGTTTGAACTGACAAGAGCACCTGTCGCTGTTCCTAATGTCCATCCTACAATTGGCAAAATGCTTAAGCCTAAAAAGAAAGGAACACTGATCAAACCAGATCGTGTTGAAGCTAATGCAAATATCTCATCAGTTATGGAATACGAGCACAGCATTCTTCTTTTAATATCGAAAGAATCATCCGTTTTCTGTGACAATGAGATGCCCATTAAAGAATAGCGTAAATTGATAACGAATTGAGTTAAAACCATTTCGAATGCAGAAGTAAAAAAAGCATTAGAACCTGTAATGATGCGTAATCCTGCGACCTGTCCTGCCGAAGTAACAC
>JAFUBI010000194.1 GCA_017460285.1 Oscillospiraceae bacterium
CATCTTAACGGCTCCTTTCTTTGTTACTTCATTTTGGATGATACCATATCCATGCGGTTACAACAAATAAACCTGTGGTTTATTTTGTGGAGACATTCGCCTCAACTTGATTATCTTCTCTGGCAGGAAAACGGAAAGAGGCATCGATCTCCCTCTTGCAGATATTGAGTATCATGTCCACATCCGCACCGGGAATATCCAAAGCCTCGGCGCTGAAACATTCTGCTGAGTGCACCCCTAGCTGGCTGAATAAAGATTTTAAGTATCCGAATCCAAAAACAGGATTCATGTTTCTTGTCCCAGTTGCAGTCACATAGTAAAACTTTTTCGCCTTACATAGACCAGTCGTATTGCCATATTCATCAATATGGATCGTGACGCCTTCTTCCACAACATTCTCGCAATATGCAGCAAGTACGGAGGGAAAAGACAAATTCCACACAGGGGCTGCTATCACGATGATGTCTGCGTCAGCAAACTGACGTGCTAGATTTAATCCCTGCCCATCACAACTGCCGCACTCAACACAGTCCCTTCTTTGACGAATCGCTTCAATGTTCAATGGATAGACCGGTTCCTCAAACAGATCGACGCAAGTCACTTCACCATCCAGATAAGTCAAAAGATGCTGGGCAAGAATTCGAGTCCTCGATTCCGCACGTCCACAAACATCGATATATAGTATCTTTTTCATAAGTTTTGGCCTTTCTCTACTCACGATAATTGTAGATTATACACAAAACTATTTTACTTTTCAACATAATTTTCAACACTTTTGTTGAAAACACACTTTCTTAAAAGTGCCACTTATCTTTTATCCATTCAACAATACTATTTAAAGCTTCGTCCCGATAGTTTTTTTGTTCTTCCCGATATGTACCTTTATACTCTGGCCAATAATGCTCTATAAATCCATGAGACGCTTCTGGGTAAGAAAGAAAAGTAACAGGTACACCACACTCGATTAGGAGATCGCGGTATTTAGTGGCATGGGGATATAACCCGAAACTATCTTTCTCGCACCCTAAAATCATAGTAGGAGGAAGTTTCTTGATCTCTTGAGCATCTGCAGCAAGTGGACTGTAAAGCGGCTCTGACAGATCCTCACCTCCCTTGAGAAAGAAATCGTTCAGGATGGGTTTCATTTTCGGGTCCAACTTTTCTCCTGCTAAAGACTCCATCGTTCGGAAATCCAAAAAAGGATATCCAAGTACAACGCTATTTAAAGATATTCCCTTCCTTAAAAGTTCAAATACGGTTCCTGCTGCAAGGTTTCCTCCAGCGCTGTACCCGATTACAGAAAATCTGCTTCGATCCAATTTATACTCAACTGAGTGCTCGTAAAACCACTGTACCGTGTCAATGATCTCATTTTGCATGTACGGAAAACGTTTATCGTCCACTTTCGTGTAATTAATGTTCACTACGAACGCTTTCAGTTTCTCTGAGTAGAACTGGCACAGACTATCTTGTCCAGTTGCATCACCCCAGAGCCATGCACCACCGTGGATATTAAATAGCACCGGATAACTCGCATCAGGTGATTCTTCAGGATAATACAGGAATGTCTCCACAGCCTTTTTCCCTTCGCGGGGAACCAAAAATCTTGAGCCGATCCAAGGCTTTTTCTTCCTTGCTTTTTTCCTAGCAACCAGAAACGTTAGATGTGCAAAAAAAGACCTAATATCCATGTTATCCTTCCTTTGGGGTTAGTTTCTAATTACTTCTTCAGAAAAGAAATCTACCAATTAGAAAACTGCACAAATTGGCAACGATCGTCAAAACAAACAGTTTAAGCGTGCGATCGAAAGCGAGCAAGTATATCAAATACTCGAGAAATACTACCACTGCCTCTAAAACAATAAGCAAGAAAGGTGTATACAGACCTGTCACAGACAAAAACAGATTCAGTGACAGATTTGATATCGTATTCGCGCATATCACAATGCCTATCTCATATGCTTTTCTGTACCCTGCAAGATAGAAAATAATGGTTTCTATTATCACAGTATATAGGCACGCTTTAAAGATAAGACTCATTTCCTGTGCTTTTTAATCAGATACACCACAACTGCGACCGCAATAGCTACGATTCCCAACACAAGGAAAACAGGCACTCCAGAAGATGCGGGTGAAGGCATCGGTGCTATATCTGCCATAACAGGCACTGCTAAAACAACAGACAAAACAAGGACTGTGCAAAACTGAGCAAAACGTTTCATCAGATTTCTTCTCCTTTTTTCTTATTCAATCTTTTTTCAGAAATAGTGATCGCAACGATCCCAAACAGAAAACTTAAAAGTATAAAGAACCACTGACTACGGTCCGTAAGTGTGATCAACTGCCCAATCAGAGTTCCTGGGAAAAGCGCAGACGCCGCCAGTCCAAAAGACAGCCCTGGAGCATCCGGCAAACATTGATATAACATCCACAGCGTAACCGGCATCGGTAGATTCAAAGCAAATTGCCCTATAAATGACGGAATTTCATAGGCAATATAGAAAGCTGTCAGGATAGCAGCGGGCAATATCGACAGAAAAGCGGTCTTTGTTGC
>JAFUBI010000195.1 GCA_017460285.1 Oscillospiraceae bacterium
CCCGAATGAAGCGGATGTTAAAGATGATAACAAATACAAAGGAACGCTTCTTCCTGTTCTAAGCAAAAAATTGTTGATAAATTCTATATCTGTTTTATATGATTTTCTTTCTCGAAATCCGAATAAACTTCTTATCGGAGAGGTGACCCATTATTTAAACTCAGCAGTATATAAGATGTTCCGGGCTGTTTATTCCAGCAATAAGAACAATCAAGAGAAGATGTTCTCAATTCCCGGTAATGTTTACGAGGGTTACGTTTCCGGGTCAATGGTTCGAAGTGAAGCGGATATAAAAGACCTATTATCTGTTCATCCCACTCAGGGAAATGAGATATCTAAAGAGAAGTTTTCTACATCCAGTGAACAATTGTCTATTGAGTTCCCTCAGCAGGCTTCTTCTCTTTTCAACCTAATTCTAGAAGTTGAATCCAAGTCAAAATAAAATCTTAATTTAAAAAAAATCGCAGTTTTGATGGCTGCGATTTTTTCATGGCTTTTATTTGGACTGATTTCGTCCATGGCAGTTTTTATATTTCTTTCCACTGCCACAAGGACAAGGATCGTTTCGTCCGATTTTTCCTTTTTTTACGATCGTTCGCTTTGCATTTCCTGCATTTTGTGCTTCTTTTTCATTAGTTTCTGTCTGTTTTCTAGGGACAATCGTAGAGATAAGGACCTTCTTTGCTGTTTGTTCGCGTATGGTATCGATCATTTCATCGAACATCGCATATCCTTCTTTTCGGTATTCAACCACAGGATCGTGCTGGGCATAGGAGCGTAAATGAATGGATTTTCTCAATTCATCCATATTGTCGATATGTTCCATCCAGTTTTGATCTACAGAAGAGAGCAGTGAGAAGCGCTCAACAAGTCGCATCATATCTGATCCAATCCGATTTTCTTTATCTGTAAGGATAGACTGAGCACGCTGATTCAAAGTATTAATAACATCTTCTCGTGATAGGTGCGTCAGTTCTTCCTTGGAATACTTGAGATCATTAGGGGTAGTTAACCAGCCAAGGTAATGGTCACGTAATCCTGCGAGATTCCATTCGCTGGATTGATCCGACGATAAATATGTATACACATTTTCTTGAATGGATTCTAATATCATCTGATCGATATTCGAACGGACATTCTTTCCTTCGAGCACCATATCTCGTTGAGAGTAGATAGTTTCTCTTTGCTTGTTCATAACATCATCGTAGTTCAGAACATTTTTGCGTATTGCAAAGTTTCTTCCTTCCACTTTTTTCTGGGATGATTCGATGACATTTGTAAGCATTTTGCTCTCGATAGGGGTATCCTCTGGAATATCAAAGTTGTCCATGATAGAGGTAACTCGCTCGCCGCCAAATAAGCGCATTAAATCGTCATCAAGAGCGAGATAGAATCTACTCTCACCAGGGTCACCTTGTCTACCGGAGCGACCGCGCAGCTGATCATCGATTCTACGGCTTTCATGCCTTTCTGTTCCTATAATGAACAAACCTCCGGCTTTTTTTACAAGCTCTGCCTCGGGAGCAATCTCAGACTCGTATTTTTCTATTAGTGATTTGTAGTGGGTTCTCAAAGCGAGAACGTCAGGATCCTCAGTTGCATAGTACGAAGTAGCAGCCTGGATCTGTTCGTCTGTGTATTCGTTGGAAGCCATATCGTTTTTTGCGAGGAACTCAGCGTTACCGCCTAGAATGATATCGGTGCCTCGTCCCGCCATATTAGTGGCTATGGTGACGGCACCATATTTACCTGCCTGAGCTACATATGCGGCTTCTTTTTCGTGATTCTTGGCATTTAATACGTTGTGGGGGATTCCATGACGTTTTACCATTCGGGATAAAAGTTCAGATTTTTCAATACTGACAGTACCAACAAGGACAGGTTGACCCTTTGAATGACATTCGATGATTTGATCCACGACAGCATTGAATTTGGCATTTTGGTTTTTGTAAACGACGTCAGGATAATCTTTGCGTATCACTTCCTTGTTTGTGGGAATCGTAACGACTTCGAGACCGTAGATCTCGTTAAATTCATCTTTTTCTGTTAACGCTGTTCCAGTCATGCCAGAGAGTTTTTCATACATACGGAAATAGTTCTGGAACGTAATCGTAGCAAGTGTTCTGTTTTCTCTTGCAACATTGACTTTTTCTTTTGCTTCAATAGCTTGATGCAGCCCGTTGCTGTATCTTCTACCAATCATTAACCGACCTGTGAACTCATCTACAATAATAACTTCTCCATTATGAACTACGTAATCAACGTCTCGTTTCATTAGTCCATGAGCCCTGATTGCCTGATCGATATGGTGGGAAAGAGTCATGTTTTCAGGATCCGCAAGGTTTTGTACGTTGAAGTAACGCTGAGCTTTTAAAATGCCTCGTTCGGTAAGAGAGACACTTTTTGTCTTCTCATCTACGATATAGTCTGCATTTTCGGATTCATCTTCGAGTTCTGTCTTGTCATCATGTTCGGTGACAACTTTTTTCGTTAATGTTCTGGCAAAAGCATCTGCTTTTTGATACAAATCGGTGGATTGGTCTCCTTGACCCGAAATGATCAATGGCGTTCTGGCTTCATCGATAAGAATTGAGTCAACTTCATCAACGATGGCGAATGAATGACTTCTTTGAACCTTTCGTGAGAGATCTCCAACCATGTTATCTCTTAGATAATCGAAGCCCATCTCATTGTTTGTGCCGTAGGTTATATCAGCGTTGTAAGCTTTTTGTCGTTCTTCGGGAGACATTCCGGGAAGAACGAGTCCTACAGATAATCCGAGGTAGTTATAAACTTTACCCATCCATTCACTGTCACGTTTAGCGAGGTAATCATTAACAGTAACGATATGTACGCCTTTTCCTGAAAGGGCATTAAGATATGCTGGGAGGGTAGCAACGAAAGTTTTTCCTTCACCAGTTTTCATTTCGGCAATATTTCCTTGGTGTAAAACGATTCCTCCTAAAACCTGGACAGGAAAATGTTTCATCCTCAATACGCGGAATGAAGCTTCGCGGCATACAGCGAATGCATCCGGTAGAATATCGTCGAGGGTCTTTCCGGAAGAGAGACTATTCTTAAATTGTTGAGTCATAGATTGAAGTTCTTCATCGGACATAGAGGAGTACTTTGACTCAAGTTTCAATACTTTATCCTGAATAGGAGTGCATTTTTTTACGATCTTATCGCTGGCGCTTCCGAAGATGCGATCTAAAATAGACATTATTGATTCTCCGTGTTTTAATCGTATTCCACGCTATTATAGCATCATTCATTTCTACTTGAGTGACAAAACTGTAAATGTTACCCAATGAGGCAATTTGCGCAAAGTAAACAGAACAAACGGTTCAGCACATTCAACACTCACGATTTCGTTCATCAAAAATAGTACCTATGAATCATTTGTATGTTTTTATGGTATAATCCATTGTGATTAATGCTAGGTTATGGGTTCTGTA
>JAFUBI010000196.1 GCA_017460285.1 Oscillospiraceae bacterium
GCTCCTTCCTTTTTCGAATCAGGAAGGAGCTTCTTTTTTCTTAAACAACAGCGTATATTCTCAATTGCTCATGTCCTCAAAGTGATCTGTCACCCTGAGAAGAGCGTTTGCATAGATCTTTGTCCATACCATCAATTCTGTCTTTACGCGGATATGTTCATCCGGAGTATGGCAAATATCCTGTTCCGGTCCAAAGATCGCTCCAAAAGGCACGGCGTTTGGAACGTGTTTCGCGTATGTTCCGCCACACACTTTGATGGGCTCATTGCTCCCAGTAACCTCATAGAAACTCTTATAGAGCGCTTGGAGGAACGTGCTGTTCTTGTCAAGAACGAAACCCGGAGACATGGACCTTGCTACAACATCGATACCAAGTGGTTTGGTCTGCCTGAAAACCGTGTTGTAGATGATCTCGTTGCGAACTTCTGCCGGGAACAATACCGAGATACCAAATGACAATCCATACGCATCCAACGTCATGCTCTCGACTCCAAGGCACAATTCTGCGGTCTCTGCCTTCACGTCGATAGCCAGACCTTTTCCATCTGTCTCCATCCCGATCTTCGAAGCCACAAAATGGATCAGTTCATCCGGTTCTGCTCCCAGCGAAAGAGTATCCAAGAAGCAAGCAAGTTGCATCGTCGCATTGATACCTGTCCATGGCTCATTCCAGTGATATGCGACTTTGCCGTGAGATTCAAGTTTTACGCATTTCCCCTCTACAGTAGCTGTGAGATCCATTCCGTGCTCTTTGCCGAAGTGGTTCGCTTTTTCTGCAGTCTGTAGAGCGAGGGCTTCCGTTGAAGCTTCAACAACTGCATTTGCCCAGGAAGCGATCCCGTTAGCGTGATGTTCATGTTCAACATTGACCAATTTGAGATCCGAAACAATGCTGTCCGGGAGATATAACTTTCTGAGTTCAAAATCTGTCCCATTCAGTTCACTATAGGAAAGTGGGAATTGTGAATCCGGAACCCAAGCAAAGTCAGGCGCACCATTCTCACGAATGTAAAGCTGGACATCCGTACTTCCCAACTCCTCGTTTGTTCCAAAATAGATACGTACTCTGCAAGGCCATTCAACGCCATAATCGCAACAGGACTTGATCGCATAAATCGTGGAAACTGCCGGTCCTTTGTTGTCGATCGTTCCTCTTCCATAGAGGAAATCTCCCTCCTGGGACATCTCAAACGGATCTTTTGTCCAGCCGTCACCAACCGGAACGATGTCAAGGTGGATAAAGATCGTCAGCAGTTTTTTGCCCTTGCCGACTTCAGCCCACCCAAAGCGATTCTGAGGATCTTTGTAAGTATCAAATCCAAGGCTCTTGCATAAAGCCAAAGTGTGGTCAAGACAACGCACGATCTCTGGGCCATGCTTCATACCGTAATCCGTCATGTACTCCGCAAGACTGGGAATCGCAACAAGTTTACGGATCTCCTCAACCATCTCTTCTTCATAAGAATCAATGTGATCATACAATCCTTTATTCAATAATTCATCCAAATAATTTGCCATAAACATCAGACTCCTTTCCTCGTTGTTTTCATTATAATAGCAGTCCTCCGCAAAAATCCACTGTTCCAAGCCTTTATTTTCCGAACAATGTGTACAATAAGCCCAGCACCCACTAGTTATGTATTCTTTAGCACCTCATCTCGAACGAAATGATTCTATCCTCACGTTGGTGATCCATAATGCTCATATCGTTTCGTTGTAATCCATTTCCTTGTTTTGTATAATGAGCCAGGAAGCAATTTCTAAAAAAGGAGCCACAGATCGATGTACTGTACGAGATGCGGAACAAAAGCGAAAGAAGGGGATTACTACTGCAGGAAGTGCGGTGCAGTAGTCGACTATGATGGGTTAGAAGCCGTCACTTCTTTTCCGCCCATTCCCCGCACCGAAAGGAATCTATCATCCTCTTCCTCGGTTTTGGAAGGAGATGAGGATTTGAATTGGACCTCAATTCTCGGATTTATTCTGGGATTGGTGTCTGTTTTTTTATGCTGGACCGTAGCTATTAGTTTTTTTTCCGGGGTGTTGGGACTTATATTCAGTATGATCGGTAGAAAAAGCCAAAAAAAGAAAATGGCTAAAGCCGGTGTTATTTTGAACATCATAGGGTCTTTAGTCTCGATAATCATTGGATTGTATTACGTTTACCTGATCCAATCCGTATTCAATTCGTCCATACCGTATTATTTAGAATTTGAGCGACAGATGCAGAACATTTTCTAAGGGAGAAAGAACGTCATGTACGATTTCGACGAGATCATCAACAGGAAAAACACTGGAGCAAGCAAATGGGAGTCCGGTCCAGACGGATCAAGACTCCCGGAAGATATCATTCCTCTGTGGGTAGCAGATATGGATTTCCCATGTGCTCCCCCAATCGTTGAAGCACTACACAAAGCAGTAGATAACCGAATCTATGGTTACTCCCAATTCCCTGACGGGTACTTTGAAGCTTTACAATCCTTCTACGAACGCAGGCATCATTTTCATGTTGAAAAAGAGAATATGCTGTTTACCACCGGCGTTGTGCCTGCCCTCCATTATGTGATCAAAGCTTTGTCCGACCCCGGTGATGGCGTCATAACAATGTCGCCTGTATACTATCCATTTTTCAGCGCAATACAAGGTGAGGGTCGAGAGCTACTGGAAAACAGACTCATTAACAAAGACGGTGCCTACACGATCGACTTTGACGATCTGGAAAAACTTGCTTGTGAGCCAAGAGCAAAGATCCTGCTCATATGCAGCCCCCACAACCCTGTAGGTCGTGTTTGGACAGTTGAAGAATTGACC
>JAFUBI010000197.1 GCA_017460285.1 Oscillospiraceae bacterium
AATCGAAACTTCCTGAGATCCCCGATCCGTCAGAAGGTTTCGTAATTGGGATTTCGATCAGGTCTCCTGTGGAGAGATGCAACTATTGTATGGCTGCATCTCTCTGAAAGAAGGAAACAATTTATCTATCTGCTTCAGAACATATCAGGAAGCGAGATATGTGCAGCATCCAGGAACGATGCCATCCCACTGGCAAAGAACTACTTTGGAGATTTTTGCAGGGTTGTAGGCATAGAAATTCTTCAGTACGAACAATCCAACACCATAGCACTGTTCTGCAATGTAGTCCGCTGCTGCCTTGACGTTCGCATCGGTGTGACCCGCTTCGGAGGATGCTTTTACTATAAGATCCTGCAAGGTCTGGTCGATGATAAAGGTGTCATTGGGCTTTCCAGATTTTTTGAAGTTGTTGAGGTCAAAGGAGTTGCGGATCAATCCGATCATGTATGCCTGGTCACCTTTGTTCTCCAGGATCAGGTCGAATTGTGTAGGATCAGCCTTGGACTGATCGTAGATGTTATTCTCCTGGGCATCGATATCCACTTTGATACCGACAGCCTCCAGATCCGCCTTGATACATACAGCTGCGTTCTGGTGGATCTCGTTATTGCTAACAACCAGTTTGAGCACGCTTCCGTCGTAACCGCTCTTTTCTACGAGTTCCGCTGCTTTGGCTGGGTCATATGCGTAGTAATCCCCTTCCACTGCTGCTGGGCTGTAGTCACCATAGTTGCTGGAACCGATATTTTTCAGTTCTGTTCCTGCGCCGGAAGCTACGACTTCGATGATATCTTCGCGGTTGATCGCGTAGACGATCGCTTTTCTCAGTTCGGGTTTGTCTGCAAAATATCCTTCGTCTGCGTCGCAGTTGAAGAAAAGCATGTAGCACAGGTGAGCATCTGTAGCGATGGTATCGAACCCTGCTGCCTGCAGACGGTTGACTTCGGTAAGGGTGAGACTCTGAGCGATGTCGATCGTTCCGGTCTCGAGGGAGTTGGACATCTGGGCTGCTTCCGGAATGACGTGGAAGACGATCTTCTTGACGTTGTCATACCCATAGAGGCTGTTGGCTGGATCGTTCCAATAGTTGCCGGTAGCCTCGAATGTAAGAGAAGAACCGGATACATAGTTGGTAAGCCTGTAAGGAGTCGTTCCTACCGGATCGGACGCCATCTCGTCTGGACTTGCCTTGAAAGCTGCCTCGGAGAAGATGTACCAGCCGGTGCAGATACGCTCGAAACGCCCTGCTTCACTGACGTTCATGACCATATCAAAGTTGTAGTCATCCTTGATATCGATCGAATCAATGTAGTTCATGTTTGCGTTGGCGCGGGCTTTTCCTTCATCGTAGAAGAACTTGATATCGCTCGCTGTGATATGGTTGCCCTCTGTGTCATAGATGTTGTCATAGAGTTCGATATGCCAGATATAGCCGGTATCATCGAGTTCGAAGGACTTCATCGCCATACCCTTGAATTCACCGCCAAATCCATAGTAACCGCCGAGCGTCTCATACATCGTATCTACGACATATCCGCCCGCCATACCGGACACAGCAAAAGGAGAAAGTGACTCAAGGTTTCTAGGAATGCCGACGTTGACTTCGTCCGCTTGGACAGCACCTGCTTCAATTGTCTGATCTGTGACATCGACATCTTCCACATTGGAGCCATCACCTGACGGAGCCGCCGGTGCCTCTCCACATGCTGTCAGAATGGAAGCCATCATGACAAACAACAAAGCGATAGATAACCACTTTTTCATTGTTTTTTCCTCTTTTCTGTTATTTGTGATTGTTTATTATCTACGCGAATGCGTAAACTTACTTTTTAATCCGCACGCAACTGTGCAAACATCTTCAACATGCCGTCGATGATGGGCTTGTTATTGTTCCCCTTGTATACACGTGAGAACGTTTGGAAAGAATCGTGGTCTGCGGATCCGTCCGAGACGATGAATTCCGCGGAATCTCTGCTCGTGGGTGCGATGATCACCGTATGTCTGGCGGGAGACGCTGCTTTGCACTGCATTCCGATCTCCACATAGGGCTCACCTGCAAAACCGACATAAGCAATATCACCCAGCATTACTAGTTGCATATTCAGGTCCACTGTTCCTGTCTTTACCATCTGAACTCTACGATCATCTAGCGGTCTGCCTTTTTCATCACACAGTTCAGGATGCATCTTTGCCAGCGAATTGTTGATCTTTGCGAAATTGGCAAACATATCCGCACCTTCCGGCACATCCTGTCCTTCCAATTCCACCTTGCCTGTTGTGCAGCGGATCGGCATATCCGTCTCGGTACATTCCAGATCTTTCAATACCTTCAGTGCGTCGATCGCATGCAGTTCACCGAGGTACCTCTGAATGATGTACCCGGAACCAGGCGGGAGCGGAATTACGTGATTGAATCCATCTTCCGGATCAAACTCCCTTGGAGAGCATGCGGCGGAGAAGATCGCTCCGAGGTCACCTGCGGTTCCGCAGGTCCAGAGCACAACTGAGCCGTTTCCGTATCTCTTCTCGATATAGTTGCATGCATATCCCGGGAAAGCAGGCGTGAACTTGACTTTTCCGTCCACGTCAAGCGATCCGTTTGCAACCGACTCCTGACAGGGATAATTCAGTAAAACTGAGATCAGGTTTCCTTCTTCATCCTCGAATTTCAGAACAGAAAGAGTCCTGTCGACATCGCCATCAAACGCCATTCCTTCCGTGTAGTGTCCATCTTCCTGCAGCCAGTCTTTGTTACAGTTGATATAACTGCTTCCTTCCCCATATCCGTATCTGGCGGGGCGAAGAGCATTCAGAGCGTCATCGACAGCTTTCCACGTCCCCTTCCTTACGATCTCCTCGAATTCCAACGCTTTTCTCAGCGCCTCTGGAGGCATTTTTATCGGAGCAGACATTCCGGGTATTTTCTTCGCGTTGATCCCCCAATCACAGGACGAGTGATTGTGGATCGATGTCGTAATGATCAGTTCTTCGGGGATGCTGTACCTTTCAGAGATCTCTTTTTTAAATTCAGGCGCCGGAGGATGTCCCGGCTCGTATTCCAAAAGGAGAAATCGAACGCCGTCATTCTCGACGACCAAAGCCCTGACATGTACATCGTCTTTTACAGCTTCAAATTTTCCCAAGGGAAACAGGTCTTCGCTGGGATTGATGACCGCTTTTCCTGCACCAACTTTCAGTGTTCCCACTCTCTTGCCTCCCACATTCTCTTTAGTCCACTGTAGATCGTCTCCTCCAGATCTCCTGGAGTTGCAATATCCTTCGTCATGAAGGTCTTCTGATCGAAAAATCGATCACTTACGATGTATCCTGCGTGATCGCGGTCAGTTGAAGTTATGATCATCGTTTTTTCGAAAGGCGAGATCTCCTTGATCTTTCTCCCGATGTCCGCGTACAACTCTCCGGCTACTCCGAGGATCGCGATATCTCCGACTAAAAACATCTGTATCTTCAGTGGAACGCTTCCGTTCAGCCATAAAACAGTATTTATATTTTTCAGCGCTCCGTTTGAAACTTCTCCTACTGTATTCAGCAGTTGTCGGATACCCTCTGCGATATCGCCTGCACTTTGAAGGCCGTCCTTTGCTTTCTGATCTGCTCCCGCAGCACAAGCAAGTGCGAATAGAGTCTCTGGATGATCCTTTCGCAAATCGCCGATTAGTTTTCCCGGGATTCCGGAATTGACCCACAGTTTTTCATCCTGTGTCTTTCTTTCGTGGGGAAACATCTCGTGGCAAGGTATACTTGCCAAAACTGCAATCTGTTCTCCGTTTTTATTCACAACCTCCAACAGATCCATGGCGTTCATCGCTGGTATAGAAGAATCCACCCGGTTGATCAGTGAAGAGCAATTTCCCGGTTCAAAACGAACCATCACTTCTTCAAAACTTGCTATCGCCCTATCGATCGTCTCGATGGTGACGGAATAGACTTGTTTTTCATAGTCCAACTCACTATCACTGGCAGGAGGGATCTTTCCTGCAATCGGTTTCTCTCGTCTCCCCCAATACAGACCGTGATTGTGAAGTCCATATGTCAAAATATCTTCTGTGCGTATTCCATATCGAAATGCCAGTCGCTCTTTGAAAACAATCCCAGGTGCATCTCCTGCTTCGAATCCAAGGATCAAAAAAAGATGATCATCATCTTTTAACGCCAGAACTCTTACCG
>JAFUBI010000198.1 GCA_017460285.1 Oscillospiraceae bacterium
AATGCCGATAACAACACCGGATCCAAGTGTACGACCGCCTGCACGAATAGCGAAGCGAAGTCCTTCCTAAATTGCGATAGGAGTGAGAAGTTCAACATCCATCTCAACGTTGTCGCCAGGCATGCACATCTCAGTGCCAGCGGGCAGAGAGATAATACCGGTAACGTCAGTTGTACGGAAGAAGAACTGCGGGCGATAGTTGTTGAAGAAAGGAGTATGACGACCACCTTCGTCCTTCTTCAAGACGTAAACCTGTCCACGGAACATCTTATGAGGATGAATGGACTCGGGTTTGCACAGAACCTGACCGCGCTCAACCTGCTGACGGGTAATACCACGGAGAAGAGCACCGATGTTGTCGCCGCCCTCTGCATATTCCAGAGTCTTGCGGAACATCTCAAGTCCAGTAACGGTTGTGTCAAGTTTCTCATCGCTGAGACCAACGATCTGAGCCTTGTCGTTCAGATTAATGCGACCACGCTCTACACGACCGGTAACAACAGTACCACGACCGGAAATGGTCATTGTATCCTCGATAGGCATCAAGAACGGCTTCTCATCATCACGAGCAGGAGTCGGGATGTACTCATCGACAGCATCCATCAACTCGTGAATGCTTGCGTAAACAGGATCGTTAGGATCTGTGCTGGTACTCTCAAGAGCCTGGAGAGCAGAACCTTTGATGATCGGAATGTCATCGCCAGGGAAATCATAGCTGGAAAGCAGATCACGGATTTCCATCTCGACAAGTTCGAGCAATTCAGGATCATCGACCTGGTCGACTTTATTCATGTAAACAACGATGTACGGTACACCAACCTGACGAGCAAGCAGGATGTGTTCACGAGTCTGAGGCATAGGACCATCAGCAGAAGATACGACGAGGATTGCGCCGTCCATCTGTGCAGCACCGGTGATCATGTTCTTAACATAGTCAGCGTGTCCGGGGCAGTCAACGTGTGCATAGTGACGCGCTGCGGTATTATACTCAACGTGTGCGGTGTTGATCGTGATTCCACGAGCTTTTTCTTCCGGAGCCTTGTCAATAGCGTCATATGCCATGTAGTCGGCCTGACCTTCCATTGCAAGGACTTTGGTAATTGCGGCAGTAAGAGTTGTCTTGCCGTGGTCAACGTGGCCAATAGTACCAATGTTGACATGTGGCTTAGATCTGTCGAATTTAGCCTTTGCCATTCTAAAATATCCTCCAAAAATAATTAAAAAAATCAAGCATTTTTATTGTATCAATCCGACTTCAAAAGTGCAAGATATTTCATCGGATGCTACATATTACGAGGGGTAATGATTCCCTCAGCGATGGACTTCGGAACCTCAGCGTATGTGCAAGGAGTCATGACATACTGTCCTCTGCCCTGTGTCTTGCTTCGCAAGTCAGTTGCGTAGCCAAACATGTTTGAAAGTGGAACCTGTGCATTGACCTGTTGAGTTCCTACACTTGTCTCAATACCCTGAATTGAACCGCGTCTAGCAGTGATGTCGCCAATGACATCCCCAAGATATTCATCCGGAACCACGACATTGACAGCCATGATAGGCTCCAAGATCACTGGATTCGCCTTTGCTACTGCATCCTTGAAAGCGATCGATGCTGCGATCTTGAATGCCATCTCCGACGAATCTACTTCGTGGTAACTTCCATCGTACAATGTTACTTTAACATCTTCGATTGGATAGCCAGCAAGTGTACCGCTCATCATAGCACCCTGAACACCTTGGTTCACAGGCTCGATATATTCTTTCGGAATCACACCGCCAACGATTGCATTGACGAATTCATATCCCTTTCCAGGGTTCGGTTCCACTTTAAGTTTAACGTGACCATATTGACCATGACCACCTGTCTGTCTGACATAGCGATAGTCCGCATCAGCAGACGAACGGATCGTTTCTCTGTAAGCTACTTGAGGTTTGCCTACATTGGCTTCGACCTTAAACTCGCGCAACAAACGGTCTACGATGATCTCCAAATGTAATTCACCCATGCCTGCGATGATCGTTTGACCTGTCTCATTGTCTGTATAGGTCTTAAATGTAGGATCTTCCTCGGCAAGCTTCATCAAAGCGATTGCCATCTTCTCCTGACCCACTTTGGTCTTCGGCTCTATAGCAATACGAATGACCGGATCAGGAAATTCCATGCTTTCCAGAATAATTGGAGCATTCTGGGCACAGAATGTGTCTCCAGTAGTTGCGTTTTTTAAGCCGACGGCTGCAGCAATATCACCGCAATAGCAAGTATCAATGTCCTTGCGGTTGTTTGCATGCATCTGTACGATGCGCCCCAACCTCTCAGATTTGCCCTTTGTAGAGTTGTAGATCTGCTGTCCCTGCTCGATCTTTCCGGAATAAACACGGAAGAAACAGAGCTTTCCAACAAACTGGTCCACCATAATCTTAAATGCAAGTGCTGAGAACGGTTCTGAATCACCTGCTTTGCGTTCAATCTCCTTATCTGTCTTAGGATCGATTCCTTTGACAGGAGGCACATCTAGCGGTGACGGCATAAAATCAACGATCGCATCCAATAGTTTTTGAACACCTTTATTGCGGTATGAAGAACCGCATACAACAGGAACAAACTCGTTTGCTATCGTTGCGCGCCTGATTGCAGCTTTGATATCCGCTTCCGTGAACTCCTCTGCAAGATACATCTCCATGAACTCCATGTCCGTATCCGCGAGTGATTCAAGCATCTGAGCTCTATATAACTCAGCCTGTTCCATCAGATCCGCAGGAATATCTTCACCCACAACATCTTGATTGATAACATCGAAATTGAAGTATGCCTTCATATCGATCAAATCGATCAATCCACGGAACGTTTCTTCACTTCCTACTGGAATCTGTATCGGTACAGCATTGCATTTCAACCGGTCGTGCATCATGTCGATGACATGATAGAAATCGGCTCCCATAGTATCCATTTTATTGACGTAAGCCATTCTTGGAACATGGTAACGATCTGCTTGACGCCATACCGTTTCGGACTGTGGCTCAACGCCCCCTTTAGCGCAAAGAACAGTGACAGAACCATCCAGGACGCGCAAAGAGCGCTCAACCTCAGCGGTAAAATCGACGTGGCCAGGAGTATCAATTATATTGATACGCTTTCCATACCAATAGGTCGTTGTAGCTGCAGATTGGATGGTAATGCCTCTCTCCTGTTCTTGCACCATAAAATCCATTGTGGCGGCACCATCATGCACTTCACCTATTTTGTGGTTTATGCCTGTGTAAAACAAGATACGTTCTGTTGTGGTTGTCTTACCCGCGTCGATATGCGCCATGATGCCAATATTTCTGGTGTTTTCAAGAGATACGTCTCTAGGCATCTATCCTCCCCAAGCTATCAATATCTTTAGCTAATTAAATTAATATCTGAAATGTGAGAAAGCCTTATTGGCTTCAGCCATCTTATGGACATCGTCGCGCTTCTTGACTGCGCCGCCGGTTCCATTGCAAGCGTCCATAAGTTCGCCTGCCAGGCGTTCTGCCATTGTACGTTCGCTGCGGCTACGTGCGTAACCAGTCAGCCAACGAAGACCTAAGGTCTCACGGCGAGCCGGACGTACTTCGAGCGGTACCTGATAGGTTGCACCGCCGACACGACGAGCCTTGATTTCCAACTCCGGCATGATATTGTTCAATGCCTTCTCGAACATCTCGAGAGGATCATTGCCAGTCTTTTCCTTAACGATGTCAAATGCACCATAAACGATCTTATAGGCAACGCCCTTCTTACCGTCGTACATTACATTGTTAACAAGACGAGTTACCATGACAGAGTTGTAAACAGGATCCGGCAAAACCTCGCGTTTTGCGATTGTGCCTCTTCTTGGCATGTCTTCTTCCCTCCCTCATAGAATGAATTCATAGGTACTCGAAAGCAGAATGTGTTCTGCTCCCGCAGCCAGCCACATAAGAAGCACATATTCTATACTTCTAAGTGGCATACAGCTTGCTTCTACTTTTTCTTAGGACGTTTTACGCCATAGCGTGAACGTGCTTTCTGACGTCCGTTGACGCCTTGTGTGTCCAAAGTTCCGCGAATGATGTGATAACGAACACCAGGCAGATCCTTAACACGACCACCACGTACAAGAACAACAGAGTGCTCCTGCAAATTGTGGCCTTCGCCGGGAATATAACCCCAAACTTCGATTCCATTGGTAAGACGGACACGAGCGACTTTACGAAGCGCAGAGTTCGGCTTCTTAGGAGTCATGGTCTTAACTGTTGTGCAAACACCGCGTTTCTGCGGAGAAGCCAAATCAGTTACCTTCTTTGTGCGAGAGTTATAACCCTTTTGCAAAGCAGGAGCTTTAGACTTTACGACTACGTCCTGGCGTCCTTTTCTTGCCAGCTGATTGAATGTAGGCAAGCGTGTGCACCTCCTTCTTTAAATAATCACTGGATTGCTCCATTAAACTCCCCATCAAAAACGACAGGGCAACAGGCTAATTATATCCTGCTACCCCATAGTTTTTCAAGTATTTTTTTGTGTGTCGCTAAATTGTAATCAATTATTCGCGACCTGCAGTCTCTGCAGCATAATCTGCTACATATTCTGCATTGTTAAAACGGTCAAGTCCTGTTCCTGCAGGAATCAACTTA
This sequence comes from Oscillospiraceae bacterium, assembly GCA_017460285.1. Lineage (GTDB taxonomy): Bacteria > Bacillota > Clostridia > Oscillospirales > Ruminococcaceae > RUG11783. The sequence goes on from JAFUBI010000198.1 coordinate 4,636, forward strand.
CCAATAATGACATTTTCCTTCAAACCGACCAATTCATCCTCTTTGCGTTTGATTGCAGCATCTGTAAGGACCCTTGTAGTCTCTTGGAAGGATGCGGCAGACAAGAAACTATCTGTGCTCAAAGCAGCTTTTGTGATACCGAGAAGTACCGGTTCCGCTTTGATAAGCTTGGGCTCTTCACCAACCAATGTGTTTCCAATCACTTCGTCATTAGCAGCTTCAAACTCACCAACATCTACGGTCGTTCCGGGAATCAGATCTCCGTCACCCTGGTCCGTAATACGCACTTTGCGCATCATCTGCCTTACGATTACCTCGATATGCTTATCGTTGATATCAACACCCTGCATACGATAGACACGCTGGACTTCCGAGATCAAATAGTCTTGTACTGCAAGCTTACCTTTAATCGCCAAAATGTCATGAGGATTGCACAGTCCGTCTGTGAGCATGTCACCGACTTCGACTCTCTCTCCTTCCTGGACCCTCAAACTAACACCATAAGGGACCAGATAACTCTTTTCAACAGCGTTGCCTTCTGTATCAAGTCCTTCGACCATGACATAGCGGCTCTTTCGGCTATCATCGATATGGATCGTACCAGAAATCTCAGTCAAAATCGCGAGATTCTTCGGCTTCGGACGGCGAGCTTCAAACAATTCTTCGACACGCGGCAGACCCTGCGTAATATCTTCCTCACCAGCAACACCGCCGACGTGGAAGTTTCTCATCGTAAGCTGAGTACCAGGTTCACCAATTGACTGTGCTGCGATGATTCCAACTGCTTCGCCAATTCCGACGACTCTGCCGTTAGCCATATTAGCACCATAGCACTTGCGGCATACGCCGTGATGGCATTTGCAGTTCAAAACAGAACGGATCACTAGGTGTGTATGACCAGCTGCAGCTATCTTCTTAGCGATTTTGGCATCGATCATCGTATCCTTGTCTACGATCAAAGCGCCGGTATTGGGATCAAGCACATCCTCAACGGCATATCTTCCGATCATGCGCTCTGTGAAGGGTTCGATGATTCCAGCACCATCCTTGATATCTCTTACATCAATACCTTCGGTTGCACCACAATCCTCTTCCCGAATGATGACCTCCTGAGAAACATCGACCAGACGACGGGTCAGGTATCCAGAGTCTGCTGTACGCAGAGCTGTATCTGCCAAGCCCTTACGAGCACCACGTGAACTGATGAAGTATTCCAGAATGTTCAATCCTTCACGATAATTTGAACGGATCGGGATCTCAATGGTAGCACCAGTCGTGTTAGCGATCAAACCACGCATTCCAGCCAACTGACGGATCTGTGCCATGGATCCACGAGCACCAGAGTCAGCCATCATGTAGATAGGATTGTCCTTTTCAAGGTTGTCCTTCAGTTTATCCGCAACATCTTCTGTGCACTTCTGCCAAACTTCGATAACCGCTTTGTAACGCTCAGCGGAAGACATCGTACCACGTCTGTAACTCTTGTTGATATTATCGATCTCGTGCTCTGCTTCCGCAATGAGGACAGCCTTCTCTGGAGGAATGACTGCGTCCTGAACGGATACAGTGATGCCACTCTTCGTGGAATAATTGAATCCCTGATCTTTGATAGCATCGAGGACCTCACTAGTTCCCGCGATACCGTGTACATCGATACATGCGGAGATGATCTTTCCAAGAGTCTTCTTTGTAACAAGTTCATCGACTTCCAGTTTGAACATATCATCATCTGTCACGCGCTCTACAAGACCGAGATCCTGAGGAACACGCTGGTTGAAGATCAAACGTCCCAGTGTTGTATCGATGATTTTTGACTTTTCTTGCCCGTTGATCTCTTTTGTGAGGCGGACTTTGATCTTAGCGTGGAGGGTAATATCACCATCCTGATAAGCCATCATCGCTTCATCGAAATCACGGAAAACAGAACCTTCACCCTTGTCTCCATCGGTTACCATCGTAAGATAGTAGGAACCAAGGACCATGTCCTGTGTAGGAACATTGATAGGAGCACCCGAAGCCGGTTTCAGAAGGTTGCCTGAACATAACATCAGGAATCTTGCTTCTGTCTGTGCTTCTGCAGAAAGCGGTACGTGAACAGCCATCTGGTCGCCGTCGAAGTCTGCGTTGAACGCAGTACAAGCCAACGGGTGAAGTTTAATCGCGCGTCCCTCTACAAGTACAGGCTCAAAAGCCTGAATTCCCAAGCGGTGAAGCGTAGGTGCACGGTTCAACATAACCGGATGATCCTTAATGACCGTCTCCAAAGAGTCCCATACCTCTGTTCTGGAACGATCGACCATCTTTCTTGCGCTCTTGATATTGTTGGCTATACCGTTGTCAACCAAGTCCTTCATCACGAAGGGTTTGAATAACTCAAGTGCCATCTCTTTTGGAAGACCACACTGATACAATTTTAGTTCTGGTCCAACGACGATAACAGAACGTCCGGAGTAGTCAACACGTTTGCCGAGCAAGTTCTGACGGAATCTTCCCTGCTTACCTTTGAGCATATCTGACAAGCTCTTGAGGGGTCTGCTACCAGATCCGCCCGTTACAGGTCTTCCGCGACGACCGTTGTCGATCAATGCGTCAACCGCTTCCTGAAGCATGCGCTTTTCGTTGCGAATGATGATGTCAGGAGCACCCAACTCAAGCAATCTCTTAAGACGGTTATTACGATTGATAACCCTACGATACAAGTCATTCAGATCGCTTGTTGCAAAACGACCGCCATCCAACTGAACCATCGGGCGAAGATCCGGAGGAATGACCGGGATCACATTCAAGATCATCCATTCCGGTCGCTGTCCGGATGCGCGGAAAGCCTCGACGACTTCCAGTCTTTTTGCTAATCTGGAGCGTTTTTGTCCTGATGCACTCTTTGCCTGCTCTTTCAGAGATGTTTCCAGTTCATCAAGATCGATCTCTTTCAAAAGATCTTGAATAGCTTCAGCACCCATCTTGGCAGTAAACTCATCCTCATAACGCTCGCGCATATCGCGATACTCCTGCTCAGAAAGCAGGCTGTATTTCTCAAGGGGAGTGTAGCCAGGATCTGTAACGATATAAGCTGCAAAATACAGCACTCGTTCCAGATCACGCGGGCTCAGGTCAAGCATCAGGCCGATCCTGGAAGGAATACCCTTGAAATACCAAATATGAGATACCGGTGCAGCAAGTTCGATGTGACCCATGCGCTCACGACGCACCTTAGCGCGCGTTACTTCAACTCCGCAGCGATCACAGATCTTGCCCTTATAACGAATACGTTTGTATTTTCCGCAGTGGCATTCCCAGTCTTTTGTAGGTCCGAAAATACGCTCGCAGAACAAACCGTCTCTTTCCGGCTTGAGTGTACGATAGTTGATCGTCTCGGGCTTTTTTACCTCACCACGGGACCAACTTAGAATCTTTTCAGGGGATGCTAATCCAATTTGAATTGAATTGAAATCATATTGTTCCATCTGTATTTCTCATTCCCCTTTCTTATTCATTGTCAGGATCATCGCCAAAGTCGCTCAATCCTGTTAAAAGTTCACTGACATCGATGTCGTCACCAGTAAGGTAGACAGGATCATCACTCGTATAATCGTCAGGATGCTCAATGGTGAAGTTAGCCAGATCCTCCTCTGTTGCAACTTCAGTCATGTCATCGCTCATCGGTCCGATTCCGATCTCTTCATCGTCGAAATTCTGTTTCAGATCGATCTCCTCGCGGTTATGATCCAATACACGTACATCAAGAGCCAAGCTTTGGAGTTCTTTCACAAGAACACGGAAGGATTCCGGAATTCCTGCTTTCGGGATATCCTGACCCTTTACGATGGCTTCATATGTCTTTACACGACCTACAACGTCATCAGACTTAACTGTCAAGATCTCCTGAAGAGTATAAGCAGCGCCGTAAGCTTCCAGAGCCCAAACTTCCATCTCTCCGAAACGCTGACCGCCAAACTGAGCTTTACCGCCCAAAGGCTGCTGTGTTACGAGAGAATAAGGACCTGTAGAACGAGCGTGGATCTTATCATCAACCAGATGATGTAGTTTCAAATAATACATATAACCAACGGTAACACGATTATCGAATCTCTCACCTGTCCTGCCGTCATAGAGCCATGACTTTCCGTCCGTCTCCAATCCTGCGGATTCAAGACAGGCACTGATGTCGGACTCATTTGCACCGTCAAATACTGGGGTCATGACCTTCCATCCAAGAGCTTTTGCAGCATATCCGAGATGGACTTCAAGCACCTGACCGATATTCATACGGGAAGGAACACCAAGAGGATTCAAGCAAATATCCAGCGGAGTGCCATCCGGGAGGAAAGGCATATCTTCCTGCGGGAGGATACGGCTGACAACGCCCTTGTTACCGTGACGACCGGCCATTTTGTCTCCAACAGAGAGTTTCCTCTTCTGAGCGACATAGACTCTGACGACCATGTTCACGCCGGGTGAAAGTTCATCACAGTTAGCAGGTGTAAAGACCTTAACATCAACTACTGTACCATATTCGCCATGAGGAACTTTCAAAGAAGTATCACGAACTTCACGTGCCTTTTCGCCGAAAATCGCACGAAGCAGTCTCTCCTCAGCCGTCAGTTCAGTCTCACCTTTCGGGGTGACCTTTCCAACGAGGATATCACCAGAAGTGACATCCGCTCCAATGCGGATGATACCACGGGAATCCAGATCCTTCAGTGAATCTTCACCTACGTTCGGAATATCACGGGTGATCTCTTCCGGTCCAAGCTTTGTGTCACGGCATTCCAACTCATATTCTTCGATATGGATAGATGTAAAGGTATCTTCCTTGACAAGCTTTTCATTGATCAAAACAGCGTCTTCATAGTTATAACCCTGCCATGTCGTGAAACCGATCAGCATGTTCTTTCCAAGAGAGATCTCTCCGTTGGAAGTCGCAGGACCATCCGCGATGACATCGCCGGCGACAACGCGATCGCCTTCATTAACGATAGGTCTTTGGTTGACACAAGTGCTCTGGTTGGAACGCAAGAACTTGATGAGTTTGTATGTTTTCTCCTCACCGTTATCCTGCATAACAACAATCTTGTCCGCGCTGACACTTGTAACAGTACCGTCGGCAACTGCAAGGACAACAACACCAGAGTCGTGAGCTGCTTTGTATTCCATACCAGTCGCAACAACCGGCTGCTCAGTGACAAGAAGCGGTACAGCCTGACGCTGCATGTTGGCTCCCATCAAAGCACGGTTACAGTCATCGTTCTCCAGGAACGGGATCATTGCTGTAGCAGCAGAGACAACCATCTTCGGTGAAACGTCCATGTAATCTGCTCTGGAAGCATCCACTTCAATGATCTCGCTTGCATGACGAGCATTGACGCGCTTGCGCACGAAACGACCTGCACTGTCTAGTTCTTCGTTTCCTTGGACGATGATGAACTCATCCTCCATGTCAGCAGTCATGTAAATGACTTCATCCGTAACAACACCAGTCTCTTTATCGATTCTGCGATAAGGTGCTTCTACGAATCCATATTTGTTGATCCTTGCGAAAGAGGCAAGATAGTTGATCAATCCAATGTTTGGACCTTCTGGTGTTTCAATTGGGCACATACGTCCATAATGACTGTAGTGAACGTCTCTTACCTCAAATCCAGCTCTATCACGAGACAAACCACCAGGTCCCAAAGCGGATAGACGACGTTTGTGCGTCAATTCCGCGAGCGGGTTAGTCTGATCCATGAACTGGCTCAGCGGTGAAGAGCCAAAGAACTCACGTACTGCAGCAACTACCGGGCGAATGTTGATCAGGCTCTGAGGAGTAACACTCTCCTGATCTTGAGCATGCAGAGTCATACGTTCACGAATATTTCTCTCCATTCTGGAGAAACCGATTCTAAACTGGTTCTGAAGAAGTTCACCAACAGAACGGATACGACGGTTACCAAGGTGGTCAATATCATCCGTCGTTCCTATGCCGTTGCATACGTTCAACATGTAGTTAACAGAAGCAAGAATATCATCAACTGTGATATGCTTCGGCACGAGTTCATCAAGCCTTGCAGCAGAATTCTCTTTGACTTCCTTTTCAGTAGCGGAGTTTGCAAGGATATCCTGAAGGACGGACATCGATACCTTTTCCGTTACACCTACTTCGTTGGGATCGAAAGAGACGAAGTCAGCCATATCAACGGTACCGTTGGAAATGATCTTAACTTCCTTTTCTTCATCCAAACTTACCCAAACTTCATTCAATCCAGATCTCGCAATCAGATCGCCCTTTTCCTTGGAAAGAACTTCACCTGCCTCAGCAAGAAGCTCGCCTGTATAAGGATTGACAGCGGGACGAGAAAGCTTACGACCATAGATTCTTGGAGTAAGCGAAAGTTTCTTATTGAATTTGTACCTGCCAAAATGAGCCATGTCATAACGACGAGGATCAAAGAACAGGTTGTTGAGGTAGTTTCTAGCGCTCTCAATTGTGGGAAGTTCACCCGGACGGATCTTACGATAGGTTTCAAGCAAGCCTTCATCGATAGATGCTGTACCATCCTTAGAGAGTGTCAACTCGAGTCTTTCTTCATTTCCGAAGAAATCAAGAATCTCCTGATTTGTTCCAAGGCCAAGCGCCCTCAGGAAAACCGTAACGGGCATTTTTCTGTTTTTATCAATACGGACGTAAAAGATATCATTCAGGTCCGTCTCATATTCGAGCCATGCGCCGCGGTTTGGGATTACTTGAGCAGAGAACAATTCTTTTCCACTCTTATCACGCGTCTTATCGAAGTAAACACCGGGTGACCTGACAAGCTGAGAAACAACAACTCGTTCTGCACCGTTTATAACGAAAGTCGCACTGTCCGTCATCAAGGGGAAATCGCCCATAAAGATTTCCTGCTCCTTAATCTCGCCTGTCTCTTTGTTGAAAAGACGGGTCATGACCTTCAAAGGCGCATTATACGTTGCATCTCTTGCTTTGCACTCTTCAACAGAATACTTCGGTTTATCATCCTCTAGCCGATAGCCTGTAAAATCGAGCACAAGATTTCCTGTATAATCTTCAATCGTTGAAATGTCACGAAAGACTTCCTTCAGTCCTTCGTCCAAAAACCAACGGTAAGAAGACTTCTGCACATCAATAAGATTTGGCATCTCCAATACTTCATTGATGTGAGAGAAACTCATGCGTTCAGTATTGCCAAGCTTTTCTGGATGTGCATTGACCATATTCGCACTCTCTCCTAACTGTCAAAATATAATGTTACTGCATTGTGTAAATAGCCAAAGAACGCGGACATTTTCATCGAAATTTCATCGTTTTGCCGAATCAATTTGTTTCGATTTCTAACCTCCGCGCACAAAAACCCATTGTAAATGCTAAATAAAGATTATAGCCGTATATATTTCTTGTGTCAAGAAAATATTTTTTTGTTCACAGAATTGTTTAAAAATGGCTATAATAGACAACAAATAGAAAGTCACTCATCTACTGAACTGGAAGGCGGTTCTTCCCATGAAAACACTTTATAAAAACTGCACATTATTAGACGGTACACCGGACATGAGCCCGATCCCTGGTTCTTCGGTGCTTGTGGACGATGATCGAATTCTTGCTGTCTACACTGAGAAAGATGGTCCAAAATCGACCGATGGAAACATAGTGGATTTGAACGGAGCTTATCTATTACCAGGTTTTGTTAACCTTCATATCCATGTTCCAGCAGACGGAAAGCCGAAGAAGAAAGAAACGGATAATGCAAAAAAAGTAAGAATACTTACGAGCAATCCATTAACTAGATACCTGGTCCGCAAGATGTGCGAAAAATATGTGTTAACTGAACTCCTTAGCGGCTGTACCACTGTTCGTGCTGTAGGCGGAGTCCAAAAATACGACTCCGATCTTCGTGACGATATCAATAGTGGAAAACTCGATGGTCCCCGCATGTTGGTAGCAAATATGGCTATTTCCGTACCGGGAGGTCATATGGCAGGGTCTCTGGCATATGAAGCTTTGAGCGAGGATCACGCGCGCGAATTAGTCCGCATCATAGCGAAAGACAAACCTGACCTCATCAAACTGATGATCACAGGAGGCGTTCTGGATGCCAAGAAAGTTGGTGAGCCCGGTGTACTGCGCATGCCTGCTTCCTATGTCAAGGCGGCATGCGATGAAGCTCATAAATTGGGTTTCTACGTAGCTGCCCACGTGGAGAGCCCCGAAGGAGTCAAAGTTGCCCTAGAAAACGGCGTGGACACGATCGAACACGGCGCAAAAATGGACGATGAAATGATCTCTCTTTTCAAAGAACACGGCGCTAAACTTGTGACTACCCTTTCCCCAGCATTGCCATACGCTCTCTTTGACCGTAGTGTGAGTTATTGCACGGAAATGGCACAAGAAAATGGAAAGATCGTCTTTGAAGGTATCATTGACTGTGCGATCAACGCACTAAAAAATGACATACCTGTTGGTCTTGGAACAGATACAGGCTGCCCTTTCATCACTCATTACGATATGTGGCGTGAGATCAACTACTATGTGAAATACTGTGGTGTCTCCTCTACTTACGCTTTGCACACAGCAACATTAGGAAACGCAAAGATCATCGGCATCGATAATGAAACAGGAAGCATAGAACCAGGCAAGTCAGCAGACTTTATTGTCTGCAAAGAAAACCCATTGGAGGATCTTTCACGTCTTCGCCAGTTGGAACTTGTCGTCTTCCGTGGGAAAGCTTATGAGCACCCAAAGATCAAAAAGATGCAAAAAGTGGAGAACGAACTGGATAAATGGCTGTAACAAAACTAATTCCATTGAAAATAGGGGCTGTGACAAAAGTCACGGTTACTAAAAAAGACAAAGAAGGCGCCGACCCAATTAGGGAAGGCGCCTTACTTCGTGGTAAAATTTAGGTGTGAAACAAAACTTTACACAACTTGATTTTAGTCCAACTCAAGGTGTAATTCCAGCGTTTCTCACAGATTATCT
>JAFUBI010000199.1 GCA_017460285.1 Oscillospiraceae bacterium
GTATGCTGCACTGCACCAAGCAAAACATTTAATCTTGCGGGACTTGGGGTCTCCCACATGTTTTCTTATAATCCTGAATACTTGAAAAAGGTCGCTGCAGTACGAGGATATCCTACAGAAAATCCCCTTTCCCTTGCTGCCGCACAGGCAGCTTTCACGGATTGCGATACCTGGCTGGACGAATTAAACCAGTATATGGATAAAAACTTCGAACTATTCTACTGTCTATGTAAAACCTATTTTCCCAAAGCGATCCTTACGATAACAGAGGGAACGTATCTCGCCTGGGTCGACGTACGAGCATACACGGAAGACACAAAGGATTTGGAAAGAAAACTTTTGAATAAATATCATGTATATTTGGAATCTGGCGATGCCTTCCACGGAAAAGGATTCCTGCGTGTCAATCTGGCGTGCCCCAAACAATACATTGAGGAAGCCTTTGAGCGCGTAAAAACGATCCTATGAAAACCGAAAAAAGTATTGCAAAAAAGGAGCCGTTTGGCTCCTTTCTTTCGTACTATTCGTCTTTTCCTTGATCCAGTATCTTGTAAAGCAACTGATATAAGACCATTGCTTCCTGAGGCTCCAATTTAATACAACCTGACATCTGTTCTGGAACTTTCAGTGCTTTTTCTTTTAGAGTTTCTCCCTGTTCTGTAATCTTGGCAATAACTACCCGCTCATCCTCCTTACAGCGAAAACGTTCGATGAGTCCTTTGGATTCCAAGCATTTCAGGAGAGGGGTCAAGGTACCACTGTCAAGAAACAGTTTCTTCCCCAGTTCTTTCACAGAGATCTGCTTTTTCTCCCAAAACACCATCATCGCGATATATTGAGTGTATGTAAGATCGATCTCTTCTAAAAACGGATAATATCTTTTTATGATCTCTCTTGAGGCGGCATAAAGCGGAAAACACAATTGGTTTTCCAGTTTCAGTGCATCATATCCTTCCATCTGATCCCTCAATGTGTCTCAACATATGCCTTGCGAACGGCTTTAGCTAATTGATCCGCACAGGATGTTGGTCTCATACCACATGTATTTCCAAGAAGTTTTCCTTCGATCTCATTAACGGTCATGCCATCTACGAGTTTTGAGATTGCTTTGAGGTTGCCGTTGCAGCCACCGTCAAAAGAAACGTTCGTGATCACTTCATCATCTATATCGAAGTGGATCTGTACAGAGCAAGTACCGGAAGTCTTATAGTTGTATCTCATGGTCATTCTCCAAGTAAAATTATATTTTATTCAATTGAATTATAATCAATTCTCAATCTTTGTCAATGATGCTGGACTTTATCCACTGATGCCACCAGATATTTTTGGTTGTGGAATACCAGATCAACTAAGAGTGACAGATATTTGATGACAATGGCAAACAGAAGAAAAATTCCAGCAAATCCGGCAGATATCACAGCCATCGTTGTTGTCCAACCAGCAACAGGCTTCATGGAAAGATATATGACCAAAGTGTAGATTCCCGAAGCAATCGCGATCAAAAACATGAACATGGCAATGGAAAGAGAAAGCTTGTACGCAGCATCCGTGTACAGGATCAAAGCATCCATTGCCTTCCCCGTTCTGTCATCCTGAACAGAACTAAAACCAGATTCCGGAGCATAGGTGATTGTGGCTGTCCTCAGCCCGGACGCAGCATAAGCTGCTTTCCTGTACGGGATATAGGAGTTGATAGCGTGAAGCCGGTTCACGGCTCTCCTGGACAGGAGATGCATTCCGTCTGAGCCAATACGTCCACCACTGTGGCTGAATCGATTGAATATAGAATAGAACCATTTGGAAGTTCCGCTCCCGCCATTTACTGGAGATGCGGATACGATATCATACCCTTCCGTGCATTTTTTGAAACTCTTCTCTACGACATCCGATGAAATTCCTGAACCAATGTTGTCAAACTCGAAGAGATAGTCTCCTATAGAGATATCGATACCGGCATTCATTGCCCTCTCAACACCTTGTCTCACACTTAGATTGACGATCGTTAAAGCAGCGCTTCTCGAACTATCCTGATATTGCTTCTTTAAATACTCTGCGGTTTCATCTTCACAATCATTTACAGCAACGATCTCATAGTTCTCGAAAAGTCGCTCCAACTCGTCGCAAATACTCTCTATAAATCCATATGTCTTTTGGGGGTCTTTACCAAGGTAGAAGATTCCAGAAACCATACATTTTTCTTTATTAGCCATTGGTCATTACCTCCTCTAAGTCATAAATGGTGTTGATCTTCCCTGAAAGGATCGTCCGGAATTCTGGATCATTGGATGAAGTCCAGATGACCGTCGGCCTGCTGTCGTCGATCTCACTTGCCTTAAGGATCAACTTTAATGCGAAATGAGAACTGACATAAGTAAAATCGTATTCTTCCTTGAGATATTTCCGCATCAATCTATACATGTAGCCAAATGCTGTAGCTGGTCTGTACTCGCACAGATCGCAGTTTTGTAAGCATCCCGGGTAACATTGGGGATTCTTATCCTGACACCCCAGGGTAGGCAGTTTATCATAGCTAGTCGCATGAGGTGTAAAACAAACCGAGGTCAAGGAATGGTAAGGGGAACAACCAAAGGGCATCACGGAAAAGAAGGGTCCATCCATGACCGTTATTCCATATGGTTTTAAAGAATCGCTGACATCACCTAGAATGATCTCACACAACTCATACTTTGTTGGGAGAGGCTCAAAGCCAGCCATGTCCAGTATCTCATTTGCTGAAGCGTAGGTCGTATTCAGGATACGGTCAGACTTATATTTCTCTCCGCATGAGGTGAGCACAAAATGGTCACCCTCTCTGCAGATGCTGTCCACACGGTGATTGAAAAGAACTTCTACGGATGAAATGTCGCTTAACTCCCGCATCATCTTTGAGCGGATCAATACTGCGTCAAATGCATATTCCTCCGTAAGAAAAGCGCCATCTACCACGCCGTCATTAAAATATTTCCTTGAATCAACTTGTTCGCAGGGAATATTCGCAGCAGAGCAGAACCGTTCGAATTCCGACGCATTAGTCCAACTGAAATTCGAACTAGTAGCGTATATCTTTGTGAAAGTTCTATTGATACAATCTGAGAATTCTTCCGAGAAACGACGAAAATACTGTCCAGCCTGATTTGCAGTAGCCATGGACCGGGGATAATGATAGCCGTTGTGGACTCTCGCTTGGTTCACAAAACTCGCACGCAAAAGTGCATCGCCATCTGCTTCGAGAACAACAGTCTTTTCTCCGGCAAGACCAAAGAGTTTGGCGGCATACAAGCCAAACATGCCAGCTCCAATTATGATGTGGTCATAAGTCATCTGGAATCCTCCGGATTATATTTCCCCGCTGCGGCCCGAAACAGGATCTGCAACAGATCCCAATTTCCTTTTATCGGGCTGATTTTGGTCGGTGTTTTTTCATTTTTAGGATAAGCCCTGGTAACGGGAACCTCGCATGCGCGCATTCCCAATTCAGACCACCGGATACTTAAATAGGCCAACAACTCATATCCCGAAAAAACATCCCGGAAAATGTCCGTAGATTCTGAGAACAGATATTTTGGCGAATACGCCCGAAAGGCTGAGGTCGTATCCGTAAATCTTTGCTTTGCTGCAAGCGAGATGACAGGCGCGTGAACAAGTTTTAGCGCGATGAGCCGTATAACAGGCGTATTGATTGCTCTCCCACCATCCACAAATCGGCTTCCCTGAATAAAATCAAAGCCCTCTGTCAGTTTTTCGAGAAATCGCGGAACGCTCTCAATGCTGTCCTTGTCATTTCCGTCAATCGTCAGGATACCTTTATATCCTCTTTCTCTTGCTAGATCGAATCCTGTTCTAAGTTGTGCCCCCTGTTTTCCTTTTCCGACTTTAATGATGAGAGTATTTACACCCAACTGGCTCAGTTTATCAGGATCCATACTACCGTCATTGCTTCCTCCGTCGCAGATAATAATATCAACAAGTTCATCGATACCTGCTGCCTTTGCACGGGAAAGCTCATGGAGTATCCTGTCGCCTTCATTCAATACAGGAATACACAGACAGTATTCACTGCCTTTTTTCTTCAACTCATAAAGTTGATACGCAGGAACTCCTTTTATCCCTTGTATTTGCCTCACAGAAATACTCTCCTGATATAATCCATCGTGTTATCTATCGTCTCCAGATCCGTTCGTTTCATTTCAATTGAAACGTATCCATCATAATCAACATCCTTTAGAAGACTTGCCAGTTCCTCATGCTCTTTTCTCCGCTGAACAGGCACTAATCCGGGTTCACTGATATGGACATGATTCACCAGATATAGATTATCTTTCATCCGCGACAGATCCTCACCTCGATCAAGGATCGTTCCAAAATCAAGATTCACCTTTAATCCAGGGATGTTTCTCGCAAAATCAAATGCTTCTGAAGTTGTGTTGATAAAATTTGTTCCGTATATAGGCGGATTGGCTTCCAATGCAAGTACACAGTTATGCTCAAGTGCCATTACTGAAGCTGTTTCAAAAAAGTTATATGCGTCCTCAAGATCCTTGTCCACCGGCATAATACGGTTTTTAGGGCAGCCGAAAACGAGGTTGCAGCCTCCGGCAGACTCTCCAAAAGAAAAAGCCTTTTCCAAATAGTCCAGCAATTTCCCGGCTCCATCTACCTCAAACAAGTTCTCATTCCTAACATTAAGGATGGACTGCATGGAACTTATTCTCAGTCCTAAATGCTCATTAAGGTCTTGGCAGTATTGCTTAAACTCATGGGTGTGGTCATATGGAAGTTCCGGATAGATCCTCGTCGGTGCGATCTCCAATCCTGAAAAGCCATACTCCATCATTTTTGGGTAAACAATACTGTCGAACTCTGCAGACCATGCAATGTTTGAAATACTCAATCTCATACTGCATATCCCTGTACGAATCTCTTTAGGTCAGCCAAAACGTTTTCACGAGTATAACAATATCCTGACTCTCCACCAAACACTTCTGCATGCACGCTGCGAAGATCATATGTTATCGGTTCTGAGGCAGTGATGTTTACAAAGGGTTTGTCAAAGCAATACTCGTATACCTCCGATGCAGAAACTGGTTCGCTCGTCAGGTTGATGACTTCAAGATCATGTTCCAGAGCAATGCAGATAACGTTCCACAGATTTCCCAGATCGTAGAACTGATATTTGTTCCTGCTATCTGTAAAAAACAACGAATTCCAATCATTCTTTTCAAAGAACGATTTCAGTTTTCTTTGATAGTTTTCATCTGGAACATCAAGAGTATAAAAACCATTGACAGAACTGTGATAGCCATCTCGAACCAATTCGGAGCGTTCGGACAATTCCCTGTATTTTGCTTCCGTTAACATGGAAGGGACCAAGGTCAACGCATCATAAATGAAGTTTTTCTTGATGCCTTTCCCAAACAATGCCGGAAGGCGGACAATGAGACAATCAAATTCCTTTCTAACCAACTCTTCCAGTTCAAGCCTGTTCTTTCCATACGGATGGAGACCGTCGCTCTCCATCTCACTGTTTTCGTCCTTTCCTTTGGGATCCCTATAAACATCGATCGTGCTAATCAGCACGACTTTCTGTGGGGAGATCTTCTTAAGATTTTCAAACGCCTGAAGGATCGTTGCACGATCTCCCTGAGGATTTCTATTGGCAAGAAACTTCTCTGCACGGACACCAGCATAGACAACAAGGTCAGGCTTCTGCCCATATGCGCTTTCTATGTTCTTGGAGTTATATAGCAAATCAAAATCGTGGGAGGAGGCTAGGTTTCCTCCCACGAATCCTGTATAACCGACAAGTGCGCTTTTCATCGGACGTTTTCCTTCGTGTGTTTCTCAAACCAGTCTGTGATCTCCTCCAAACGACGCATCCTGTGCTTAGGTTTACCGCTTCTAGAAAGCTCATGATTCTCGCCATGGAAAACGACCATTTTGGCTTCGACACCTCTGCTGCGAATCGCAGTAAAGAACTGAACGCCCTGTTCCAAGGGGCAGCGATAATCTTCGTCTGAATGAATGAAGAGTGTAGGTGTTTTAACATTTTTTGCATACTTTAAAGGGGAATGCCACCAAAGTTTTTCAATATCGCCATCGATCGTTGCTGCCTGCTGATCCCAAGTGAACCATTGACCTATATCCGACACACCGGCAAATGAGATCCAGTTGCTTATACTTCTTTGAGTTGCAGCGCAGCAATAGCGCTCAGTATGACCTACGATCCAGTTGGTCATAAAGCCACCGTAACTGCCACCCGTAACACAGATCTTAGTGGGATCGATCTGAGGATAGCGTTCCATAATAGCGTCCGTGAAGTCCATCAGATTCTGGTACTCACAGGTGCCATATTTCCCACGGATATCCGAAAACTCGTCCCCTCTGCCGTCTGAGCCGATCGGGTTGCAGAAGAAAACAAAATAGCCTTTGGAAGCCCAAACCTGCATCTCATGATAGAAAACTTCACCGTATACTGTTTTAGGTCCTCCGTGGATATCCAATACAGCAGGATAGGTTTTTTCCGAGTCAAAATCGATCGGCTTTAATGCCCATCCGTCAATGACCTCGTTGTTACTTGTGAACATCATCTTCTCAGGTAAGGCGACATACTTGTCTTTCAAAGCATTGTCATTGACGTGGCTTACTTGCTTCGGCGCACGTTCGACGAGGTCCGAGATATAAACTTCCTGTAACTTTTCTGCTGTGAGACGAACACTGAGAACTGTTCCTGTATCTTCAAAAACATCAAAATCATCTACAGCGCCTTCTCCGCCAAGGATTGTGACTTTGTTTCCATCTGAATTCAGAGCACACAAAACGGCAGCATCTCTCCGCGTTTCCAGAAAGTAGATTGCCTTATCGCCGCTCTTGATCGTCCGTGCACGTCCAAGACGGCAGTCGCTTCCTGTGGAATTTCCTACAGCGGTCTCCATCTCATACAGGAGCGTTTCCTCTCCTGTTTTAGGATCAAACCAATAAAAACTCGGGTCCTGATTCAACCCGTATTTCTTGTTGTCAGACATAAGTAGCACTAACCTTCCGCCAAGCAACGCGCTTGCAGATACGGAATATAGTTTGTCGTCTCTAATGGTTCTCACTTCATGAGATTTCAAATCGTACGCACACATGACGGAACGAAAATCCGAGGCAAACTCTTTCTCCTCACCATAGAAAACGACTTCATCTTGTAAAAGTTCAAAACCAGACACATCGAGTGAGGTAGGTATTATCTCCATCTCACCACTTTTGCTATCGTAGACAAACAAAGAAGTGCGCTGCTTATTGATATAGCCCGCTCCATTGAACCAAAACGGTACTTCATCACAGACTTCGTAATCTTTGTTCTCTTTCTTCCTTTTGTCCGATTTTTCTCTGTCCCCTTTGGAGGCCTTATAGTAATCTGTGTCATTGGCATCTACAGATCCTAAAAGAACGTAAATGCCATCTTTCCATTCCTTCAGTTCATGAACAGCAACGGGCACTTCAAATTCTTTGACCGCTTCTCCTCCGTCTAGATACAACCTATAAACAGGGGTGAACTGTTCGCCGGACTCGACACGTTTCTTGTCCCCTTCCTCGCGAACAGTGAACAGCAAAAGTTCGTTTGGATTTCTCCAAGTATAACTTCCTTCTTTGTTCAATGCGGTAAGTTGTCGAATGTTTCCATCCCGGTATAAATACAGGTTACTGCCATAAGAATTGTTCTCTAAGTTGGCTTTTTTTACGACAAAGACAGCCTTTTCTCCATCTGGTGAAAAAGAAAGGTCACTGAGAAAACGGTATTCCAAAAGATCATTCACTAAGATTGGCTTCAAAACAGTACTCCTTATTTAAACTCATAGTCACCCAACTCAGAAATAGGCTTCTTGAGCTCTTCTGGGTGTTGCATGAGCCACTCAAAATACTTGAAACTGCGGATGAAATAGAATCCGTCAGCGATCCTTTCATCGAGAACAACAGCCATAGGCAACAAAGTTCTCATCTCCCCATTCTCATTCATCTGTTTCTTCATTGTTCCAACAATGACGAAGAAGGAGTTTGTTCCATAGTTATTCAAGTGGTGATATGACGCATTGGCTCCGATGCTGCCCAAATTCGTTAGGAAGACGGAAGTATAGTTGGCATCACCGTCTGTAAGCATCTTCGGCATCATTCCATGATACTCAAGTCTGTATAAAATCCAGAAGAAAATCTCCAAAATGAATCTCGGAGCTTTCATGACCGTATTGATCACGTCATCCAGATCATTCTTTCCTTCTTTTCTCATCTTGGTAACATCCCCAAGGATCTTCTTGGAAATGTCATCGATCGTCATATCGTCATCCACTGTGACGCATACCAGACTCTCCTCCGCTCCGTCTTTGAACTGTCTTTTTGCTGTAAAGGAGAGGGTCAGTTCTTTACGCTGCCAAAACTGACGCCCTGCGATAAACCGATTGAGCAAAGGACGGTGACGAACGGTCTTTGCTACACCAGTACATACAGCGTGAAAGATCTTATAGTTGGTCCCATTCTCCTCATTTTCTTTTTTCATCCATTCAACGACCTCGGTCACGTCGATGTCCATTTGCTGACATGCCTCAGCCTCTGTACGGTTTCTCATTACATAAGGAAATGTTTTGTGAAGACCATCTACCTCGACGCGCACAGCGTCTCTTCTTTCTTTTCTCGCCATTTGAGTTCTCCCTTTATATTTTTTTGACTACTAAATCTCTAGGCACGTGGTTTAGACTCTCGTAACCGTCTTTCGTAACGATCACAAGATCCTCGATCCTAACTCCAACCTCTCCAGGAACATAGATCCCTGGTTCAATGGAAAATACCATACCCTCTCTCACCGGATGCTCATTGACCGGACCAACATCCTCAGGTTCATGATCCATCAAACCAATACAATGTCCAAGTCGATGGGTAAAATACTCTCCGAATCCGGCTTCCGCTATATGGTTTCTCGCCGCAGCATCGATATCACAAAAACGGACACCCGGTTTTATGATCGTTTTCGCCTTCTCCGTGGCTTCAAGCACTGTATTATATACAAGCTTTTCCTTTTCTGTGACCCGGCCATAGAAACAGGTCCTTGTCATATCGCTGCAATACTCCCTGTAAGTGCATCCCATGTCGATCAGAACACCGCCTTCTCCGGTGAAAACCGTGTTGTCCGGTTCATGGTGAGGATCTGCCGCATTTGCTCCAAAAGCAACGATCGTTCCAAAACTCGGGCACTGGGCTCCGTGTGCCACATAAGAATCCTCAATAATGGCTGACAGGTCTTTTTCCGTCATTCCCGGGCGCAATCTGTCGAAAGCCTCAACGATGACTTCATCATTGATCTTGCTGCTGATACGCATGAGTTCGAGTTCTTCTTCATCCTTCACGATTCGAAGATCCTCCAAAGCATTGGAGACCTCGATATCCATCTTCGGATAAGAATGGAGTATCGGCACAAGGTACTTTGCAGGAACATCACGATCCACACCAAGCACAGAAAAACCATTCAGATAACTGCAGAGCAGTTCCGGAGCATTATCCGAATCGGTATGCCAGACCGTTTCAATTCCAGTATCTTCAAAAACAAACAGTTTATTTGCAAACAGGACGCTCTCTCCCTTTGCTGGGACTAACAGCAACCACATCCTTTCAAACGGCTCGATCTTAGCACCGGATAGATAGAAAATGGATGTCGGGTTACTCAGGAGAATCGCGTCAACCGATCTCTGCACTAAACTTTCTTGCAACTTTTTTATACGCTTTTCATTCATAATAACTTGCCTTCTCTATAGCATTAGGATTGAAATGGATATTACATTTTGGTAACATGAACCAAACTACATTATACAATACGAGGCATTAAATGAGAACTACGATTTCCACAGATGAAGCTCTTGCTATAGTTGGCAAGTACAACAAAGAATCCTTTCATATACGTCACGCTATTACCGTAAGCCAGGTCATGCGATACCTCGCCAATGAACTCGGTTACGGGGATGAAGCTGAATATTGGGCCACTTGCGGTATGCTGCACGATGTAGATTTTGAGCAATACCCAGACTGCCATCTGGACAATACACCTGCGATCCTAAAGTCGGAGGGTATCTCTGATGATGTGATCCACACCGTGATGTCCCATGGTTACAGTATCTGCAGTGACGTGGAACCAGAACACGAGATGGAAAAGGTCCTATTTGCTACAGATGAGTTGACAGGTCTCGTCTATGCAGCAGCCAAAATGCGTCCCTCTAAAAGCTGCACCGACATGGAACTGTCTTCCTTGAAAAAGAAATATAAGGACAAGAAATTCGCTGCAGGCTGCTCTCGTGACGTGATAGCTAAAGGAGCGGCAATGCTTGGATGGGATCTCGACAAACTCCTGCAAACGACACTCGATGCTATGAAAGCAACAGAAGCCAATGTAAACGATTCTGTGGAACGATATTTCGCATTAAAAACTTACTAAAAAAAGAGGGTGTGCTCAAATCAATGAGCATACCCTCTATTCTTATGTGAGCCAAATCATACTTTTTTTATGGAAGCAGCTTTCTTGAGGAAGATAAATCCGAGTGCAAAGAAAACTGTAAGAGTCGCTACCGCGATCTGGATACTGCCTGTTGTATCCTTTACGATACCAATCAGGAGCGAGCCAAGGCATGAAGCACCTTTTGAGAAGATATCATACAATCCGAAATACTCACCTGCATTCTCAGCGGGGATGATCTTGCTGTAATAACTTCTGGACAATGCCTGAATCGATCCCTGGAACATTCCGACGCCGAATGCCATGATGGCAAACTGCCACAGATTTCTAAGGAAGAGCGCATAGAAGGATACACAGAAATAACCGGCAATGCAGACAAGGATCAGAGTCACTGTATCATATTTTTTGGAAAGCCTTGAGAAAAGCAGAGAGAACAGCCATGCGACCACCTGTGTCAAAAGAAGGAAAATGACCTGTCCAACTGTGTCAAGGTTCAAGTCTGTTCCGATATTGATGCAGTTATCTATGATCGTACCAACGCCGTCTATGTAGAGGAAAAATGCGATCAAGAAGTAAAGGATCTGTTTCTCTTCTTTCGCTATGCGCTTGAGTGTAGCGCCAAGGCGGATAAACGCTTCTTTGATAGCGCCTTTTTCAGGAATCACATAATATTTTTGTTTATAGTTCTTGAGCAAAGGCAATGTAACGATAAGCCACCATGCTGCTGTTGCGATACAGCCAACTATCCTAGCTGTTGCTTGTGTTACACGGAATCCGCCAAGCATTCCTTCACCCGCCATGAAGAAAACAAGAGCGACCGTAAACGGTAAGCAGGATCCGATATATCCCCAAGCATATCCATAGGACGATACTCTGTCACTGCGTTCCGGAGTTGTCACGTCAGTGAGCATCGAGTCGTAAAATGTGTTACCGGATGAATAAGCAACCTTTGCGATAATGTAAACGATCAGGAACATTTTCCAGTCTTTTACAAATCCAAGCCAAATGCAGCAGATCAACCCAATTGCAAGCGCTGTTGTAAAGATAGGCTTCTTGAACCCCTTGTTATCTGTAATCGTTCCGCATACCGGTCCTATAACTGCCACGATAACAGTGACAATAGCTGTGACATATGCCCAGTTTGACGTTGCGTGGGCAATTGCTTCTTCACCGCCAAGTTTTGCCAGTTCCTTAAACCAGATTGGGATCAAGGAGCATGCGATCATCGTAAACGCTGAGTTTCCGACATCATACAAGACCCAAGCTCTTTCAAGCGCTGTAAGCCTAGAGCCATCATTATTCTTTGCCAAAGTAAAATCCCCCTTTATCGCAAATCGCGAAAATTTACAAGGTAATTATGGATTTGTGCTTTTTTATCTGTCAAGAAGTTTCGGTTTTTTCGTATATTCCACAACGATTTTCAACAAGCATTTGGACAAATTGCACAAATCGTTCCCGTGATATTTTGAAGTTACGTCAAAAGAAGGCGAACGACTCCGTGCTATAATATATACATTACTAACTCATCATGGAGGAACAACAATGGCACTACAGTATCACCTTCAAATAGATAATGGCGACGTCGCCCCCTACTGTCTCTTGCCTGGAGATCCAGGGCGCGTTGAAGTGGTAGCTTCATTTTGGGATGAAGCCCATAAAGTCGCCGACAACAGAGAGTATGTGACTTACACTGGCACCTATAAAGGAATGCCTATTTCCTGCACCAGTACTGGTATCGGATGTCCTTCTACCTCTATTGCTCTGGAGGAACTTGCACGTTGCGGCGTTCACACCTTCCTGCGCATAGGAACCTGTGGCACTTTCCAAGACTATGCCCACGTCGGAGATATGCTGATTTTTGATGCGGCGATGCGTTACGATGGCTGTGGAAAGCTCTATGCACCACTTGAGATGCCGGCAGTGGCAAACCACGAACTGATCAGCGCGTGTGTGGAAGCCGCAAAAGACCTTGGTCTTCCCTATCATGTCGGAACTTCCCGTACTATTGATACCTTCTATGCCAACTCCCCTCAGCCAGGAGGTTCATTCAACGAATTCTGGCAGAGTCGTTGGGCTGAATTCTACAAAGACATCAAACGTTTAGGTGTCCTCGGCGGTGAAATGGAATCCAGTATCGTTCTCCTCTTGACAAGGCTGTGGGGACTCCGAGGAGCTGCCATGGCGGTTTGCTTGGATAACATTCTAGGGACAATGGATGTCTCCGTTGAAGATGGTGGTTACAATGCGGAAGAAATGCTGGATCACAGCACAGACAATATTGCCACTCTTTCCAAACACGGGAGTGAAGCACTATATAAAATGTGGCTCCAGGATCAGAAAACCGGTTATCACGGTGTCCAATAACCTTCCCACTTCGAAAACCGACACCCAGGTCAATCGACCTGGGTGTCTTATTGCACAAATGCTGCCACAGTGTTGAGAGTAGCTTTCCCTTCTGGAATAGGATACATCGCGTAATCATGAAACAGACCGGGAGCAGTCACCAATTTGCAGTAGACTCCTTCTGCAGTCAGTCGTTCGTGAAACTGAATAATCGTTGGATAAAACAACTCATTTCCCCCGCAAAACATCAATACGGGAGGCAAAAAAGATGTCTCTCCAAAAAACGGGCTCACTCTAGGATCCTCGGGACTAAGTCTTCCCGCCCATTCTTTCCCACAGGTTCTCAGACCTTCTATGGAAAGAACAGGGTCAGATTCCTCATAAAACTTTTCTTCCTGGTTGCTGTCTGTCACATCAAGCCAGGGCGAGAAAAGGACAATCCGATCCGGAAGTTTTTCTTTCTTCTCAAAAAGCAACTGACAGACTGAAACTGCCATACCACCTCCAGCAGAATCTCCCATAAGGATCGTTTCCTCTCCTTTTTCAAGGATTTCAACAAGAAACCGATCGACTAATTGAATCGATTCTAGACACTCGTGTTTTGGTGCAAGAGGATAAAGTGGCGCATAAACGTCTGCTTTCAATTTAGAAGCCAACTCCTGTATATACACCAAATGCCCCGCATTTAACTCGTGGATATATGCTCCACCATGCAAAAACACAACAATTCTATCCGCTGTATCCTTGGGAAATACATGAATGATCTCCATTCCCTTCCATTCCACCAGCTCCAAAAAATGGCTGAATTTCTTTGTAATGGCAAACCTTGATTCCGGCGTATTTCTTTTGATTTGGAGAACTTTATTAAGGATGTCCGAGTTCGAATATTCGTCTTTGAAATGCATCTTTCGCAGCAAACCATCCATCAGTTCTGCTTGTTTAGACACATGCACTTCCATTAGCAGACCCTCCAACAAAAAAGCCATAGCTCTTCAGAGCTTATGGCAATTATAACAATAAGACATAGAGAAACCCCGCCATGCCGTCTGCACCTAGATAGAACCCGCCTTAATTAAGACGATGGGTTAATCTTCCGTATCGAATCACGCTTCCTGAACATGCAGGCCTGCAATCCACGATACGAGGCAGAATCCCGATAAAGTTCTTTAGTCGGAATTAAATAGGCACAACAAGTCGTACAGAGCAGGGTTTGTTCTAATAATATAGGTTATTCGTCTTCGTCGTCACCGATCTCATACAAATCTGCCAACCTGCTGGTAAACAGGTCAGCAATCATTTCGTACTCGTCATCATCTTCGATGTCATCCAAATACTCTTCGCCATCTTCGTATGTGATCTTCATGATGATGAGGCTTCCATCAGAATTCAAATATTCTTCAGGATCATCCGGAACCGTCAAAAGCGCTACATATGTATTGCCTTGAACTTCCATTGTATCGACTAACTCGAATCTCTCTTCAAAGCCCTCATCATTTGTTAGGGTCACATAATCAGGTTTGTAATCATATTCTTCTGTATTTTCTGTATTTTTTTCGATGTCCATCTCTAAGATGACCTTTCTTCTCTAACTTGACTTTATTATACGATTCTGGGACAAATGAGTCAACGAAACAGCTACGTCTTAATCTTTTGTGAATATCTTTCTTTTTTCCACTTCACTGCGCTATAATGAAAAAAACTGGGTAAGGTCGAGTATTGAAAATGAGAAAAAGATTTCTTTCTGTCCTGCTTTTATTAGCTCTTGCGCTCACTCTCGTTTCCTGTGGGGAAAAAGAGGAGCCTATTCCGGTTACTAGAAATCCTTTACCTCAACTAAACTCCCCTTCTGACGGTGACACTATCGTAACGATCGAAACGAATAAGGGTGTTATTCGCGCAGTTCTTTACCAAAAAGCGGTCCCTCAGACCGTGACAAATTTTGTCAAACTTGCTGACAGTGGATACTATGACGGCATCATTATTCATAAGGCAATTGCAGACTTCGTAATCCAAATGGGTGACCCTACCGCCGAAGGCAATGGCGGTGAGAGCTTCAATGGGGCAGGATTACCACTGGAATACAATGAATTACTCCATAACTTCACCGGCGCTGTTGGCATGGCAGCAGGATCCGATGGATTAGCATACAGTCAATTCTACATCGTAGCTGGATCTGAAGTCTCAGAAGAATATGTTTCCGCTATGAAAGCCGCAGGTTATCCTGCAAATGTAATCGAAGCATACCAAGAGTTTGGTGGACAACCTTCTTTTGACTATGAATACACTGTATTCGGTCAGGTTTATGAAGGATTGGAATTGGTTCAAGAGATAGCAGCATCTAAAACTGATCGTTGGAACCGTCCGAAAAAAGATGTTACGGTATCTTCTATTTCCATTTCTACATACTCTTCAACCGAAGGCTGAGTTATACAGCATACATTGAGGGAGCTGTCGAAGCTCCCTTTTTAGCGCCCAATCACCCGGTGATTCTCGACTCAAAATTGCATTATATTATTTTCCTCTTTCAGTAATGGCATATCTCTGATCTTCTTCACTTTTTGAGACATAAAACTTTTCAATTCACAACAGTTCCATATCTAAAAGAAATGTTTGACTTTTACTTCTGTCTTTCCTATAATACTATTTGCGCGCTGAACAGCGACATGAGACACTAGCTCAGTCGGCAGAGCACCTGCCTTTTAAGCAGGGTGTCCGGAGTTCGAATCTCCGGTGTCTCACCACACGCTTGTTATCCGAACTCTAAAAATCATTGAGAGTTTTGGGAAAATGAGCAATAAAAGAGATCAAGATTATCTTGGTCTCTTTTTTAGTATTTAGGAAAGAATTGGAAAGGGTTCGCTGATAAAAACCAGCGAACCCTAATTCAGTATTTCTACTTATCGACCGTATTACTTGAACAAAGCAAGTGTCAGGAACAGCGTGGAAAGCAAGGAAGCAATCAAAGAAACAACTGTGATCTGTGTGTTAATGGACGGACCAGCAGTATCCTTGAAAGGATCGCCAACGGTGTCGCCAACAACAGCTGCTTTGTGGGCTTCACTGCCTTTTCCACCTTCATGTCCGGACTCAACATATTTCTTAGCATTGTCCCAAAGACCACCGGCGTTCGACATGAACAGTGCAAGGAGCAGACCGCTCAAAATGTTACCTACCAGGAAACCGGCGATTGCAGGAACACCGCCTACAAATCCAGTGATAATTGTAGAGATGATTGCGACAGCACCTGCAGGAATCAATTCCTTCAAAGCTCCTGTAGCAGCAATATCAATGCAGCGGTTGTAGTCAGGATCGCCTTTTCCTTCCTTCAAACCTTCGATCGTATTGAACTGTCTGTGGATCTCCTCGACCATTCTCTGGGCATTGCGGTCAACACCAAGCATCAGCATTGCGGAGAAAACAGCAGGGATCGCTGCACCGACAAGCATTCCGAAGAACACGAGAGGATCCATAACGTCAAATCCTGTTACCAGCGGCAATCCAAGTTCAGCAGCAGCAGAGTTCACTTCGCTCATGAATGTTCCAAGCAAAGCGATAACGGTAAGACCGGCAGCAGCAATAGAGAATCCCTTTGTAACTGCCTTTACCGTGTTACCTGCACTGTCAAGTTCATCTGTGATATCCAATACTTCATCACCCAACTCGCCCATTTCAGCAAGGCCGCGGGCATTGTCAACGATAGGACCATAAGCATCGTTAGATACGATCATACCGACAATAGAGAGCATACCGACAGCTGCCATGGAGATGCCAAACAGAGCATACTCTGAACTGTAAGAAGCATCGATTCCCTCACAAAGTTTATAGGAAACAAGGGTAGAGACTCCGGTACCTACCATTGCTGGCAAAGAACTAAGGAATCCATAGGAGACACCGGAAAGAATCGTAAACGCAGGACCGGTAGCAGATGCGTGTGCACACATATGGACCGGTTTTTTGGAATCATCCGTGAAGTAGTCTGTTGTAACACCGATGATGACACCAACAAGAAGTCCGAGAACACAAGCTGCCCAGATCTCCCAGCGGAAGCCAAAAGCGACCGTAGCAACTGCAGTAAGTACTGCATAAATTGCTGTAGTCACATAAGTACTGGAGTTCAGAGCCTTTGTCGGGCTGCCATTTTTGCCGATACGAGCGGTCATTACTCCAAGGATGGAAGCCAACAGACCAAGCGCGGCATAGCAGAATACAGTAGCAACATTCTTATTAAATGCGGATGTTGCATCCAGTTTAGCAGCAATAACAATAGCTGCAGCAAGGGAAGCGACATTGGAGTCAAACAGGTCAGCGCCCATTCCGGCGACGTCACCGACGTTATATCCAACGTTATCCGCAATAACAGCAGGGTTTCTCGGGTCATCTTCCGGGATACCCAACTCAACTTTACCAGTAAGGTCAGCAGCAATGTCCGCACTCTTTGTGAAGATACCGCCACCAACTTTTGCAAACAGAGCAAGTGAACTTGCACCAAAACTGAAGCAAAGAACTGCCTGCGGATCAGCAAAAAGCAGGTAAACTAAGCAAACGCCGAAAACACATGCTCCAACAACAGCCATGCCCATGACAGCACCACCACGGAAACCAACCATAAATGCAGGCTTGATTCCCTTTTTTGCCGCTTCAGCGGATCTGCCGTTCGCAATTGTTGCTACCTCGATACCGATCTTGCCTGCAAATGCAGAGAACAATGTACCAGCGATATAGGAAAGTGCCATGAATACATTCTTCACTGAGAAAGACTGCCAAGCAGGTGTCGGAAGCATCAACAGAATGATAACAGCGATGGCAAGTGCAAACTTGAACAGTAATGCATACTGTCTCCCCAAAAAGGCTCTTGCACCTTCCTGGATCAAACCGCTAAGTCTGGTGATCGTCTTGTTTTCTTGTGGTTGTTTTTTCACCCAGCTATACAGCCATGCTGCATAAGCAAAAGCAAGAAGCGCAATCACAATTCCCATGATTTCTACAGTAGTAACCATGATTTAAACTCCTCTCAAAACTTTTATTTATTTTAACCCCATATTCCCATTAATATCAGTTTAGCCTCATTTAGACAAATATTCAATGAAAATCCATCGGTCGAAATCACTAAATATATGTACATGGATTTGGTATAATATCGTCGAGGTGTTGGAAATGCAGAAAGAAATTGAAAAAACCAATGTCATGCGTATTTTAGAGCAACATAATATCAATTATATAAGTTATTCGTATGACAGTTCCAAAGCAATCAGCGGCATCGAAGTTGCTTCGATATTGCAGGTTAATCCCGAAATGGTCTTCAAGACACTGGTTACCGTTGGAAAAAGCGGCGAACATTATGTTTTCGTCATTCCTGTCGCACAGGAACTTGATTTAAAAAAAGCAGCATCTGTTGTTGAGGAAAAATACATCGAAATGGTCAAATCAAAAGAACTTCTCCCTCTTACTGGTTACATCCATGGTGGATGCTCTCCGATCGGAATGAAAAAGTTCTTTAAAACAACGATCGATGAAACAGCGATTCTCTTCGATACGATACTTTTCAGTGCGGGGAAAATTGGATTTCAGGTTGAAGTATCCTTGGATGATCTACAGACAATCTTTCCTTTTACATTACAGGATTTGACAAAATAGAATATCAGTGCTTATAAGGCAAAGAATTCCTTGATCCTCTGTGCAGTCGCCGCTGCACTGAGATCTGTGTTCTCGACCCGCAGGTAATTGGGAAACGGGAACTCTCCCTCGTAACTTTCACAGCGGTATTTTGTATCCGCTTCAAGCAGAAGTTTATCTGAAAAACCCAAGTCTCTTTTTGAGGGCTTGTTGGAAAGCCTGTTTTCCGTATGATTTCTCTCTAATCGCACCTTTTGAGGGGCAACCAACTCGACATAAAAGAATTCTGCTCCATAAGGCAAAAATACATTTTTGATTTTTTCCAGGTAATCCCAATCCTCCTGATGATCAAATGCCATCATAAATGTGAATATCATCCCGTACTTTCCGGACGCCGCAAATTCTTCGAATATGGTCATTCTGAGTTTGGCTACGATATCCATCCGAAATTCCTGAAAAATCTCTATTACTGGCTCGATCATCATATGGTTGTGGAAAAGAGATAACTCTGTGATCTTTGTCAGTTCCTGACCAACAGTCATCTTTCCCACCGCACTATTCCCCATTATGAATACAACTTTCATTTTTGCTCTCCAGATATTTCTGTAATGCCATGATACCATTCGTTGATCTTTGAAAAAAGACACTTGAGGTTGAATACATGTCCTTTGGAACAATCACATTTATCATAGGAAAACTATGTGTCGGCAAGTCTACATTAGCAAATAAGCTGACTCAAAAGGAACCTGCTGTCATTTTGTCATGTGACGAATTAATGACTGCAATCCATCCTGTAGATCTAGGTTTCGATTATGAAAGTGAGCTTTCCAAAGTCAAACATTATTTGTGGCTCCTCAGCGTTTCTGTTACTTCTACGGGAACAGATGTTATTTTGGACTGGGGATTCTGGGCTAAATCTGAACGAGATCTTCTATACAGAGATCTTATTAAACGGAATATACCGCAAAAGTGGGTCTACCTCTCCCCTGCGAAGGAAGAGTGGCAAAAAAGAATAGCAGAAAGAAATCAAAGTATTGAGACAAATGGAGGAAAGGATTACTTTATCAGCGACGCTCTGCTTGCCAAATGCCAAAAAAGATTTCAAGCACCTTCCATTAAAGAAATCAGACAAAAAAGGATCAAAATATATGCTTAACCAATTAGAAAAAACATTTCCGATCTCACCAAGTCATTGTGACAGTTCCGCCAGACTCGGGATTCCGAACTCTTTTGCCCTCTTCATGGACATCGCAACCGAACACGCAGATATACTGGGGATCGGCTTAAAACATCTGAGCCCGCAGCACAGGTTCTGGCTCACCGTGAAGTCAAAAGCACACTTTTATAGGCGCCCTTCTCTCTCTGAAGTCATCACATTATCCACTTGGCCGGAACACCCGGATAGCAGAAAATGCAACCGCGATTACACGATTCGTTCTGGTGACGAATTGCTAATAGACGGCAAAACGGAATGGGCTGTGATCGATACGTCGACTGGAAGGCTGATCCATGTTGATACGATCTACCCGGAAGGTCTGGTCCTCCTGGACGACATCGTTTTTGAGGAACCTTTCTCCAAATTTACTATGGATCTTTCTGATGCCCGCCCTATCGGAAACATTCAGGTACGATCCACCGACATAGACCTTGGCGGACACATGAACAACGTCGCATATATCAACGCCTTTGCTTCCCTATTCTCAAGTGACCAATGGAATTCTATGGACATTCATGAGATGGAGGTGTGGTACAGGTCGCAATGCTATGAAAATGAAGTATTATCGGTCGTTGAGAAAAAAGTAGATGACGCCACTGAGGTGTACTACATTAAAGTTGATCAGTCTATCGCTTTCGAGCTGCGTTATCTATGAAGTGTTATCGAGATTGTGCAGAGATTTGATTTTATTCAATCTTATTTGACAAAATCGCTTTTGGGTTATATAGTATTGTGGATAACGAAAGAACTTCAATTTAGGAGGAATAACGATGAAAAAAGCATTAGCGTTGCTGCTTGTATGCATTGCTGTTTTCTCACTTGCCGCCTGCGGCAGTCAACCAGCTACTCCAAGCAACGAACCCACAGTAACAGATGAACCCAAGGATCTGCTTGCTACGATCCAAGAAAGAGGATACCTTGTCATCGCCACAGAAGGTGACTGGTCTCCCTGGACATATCACGATGAAGCTGGCACCCTCACTGGACTTGATGTCGAGATCGGAAAACTGATCGCGGAAGGTCTTGGTGTAGAGGCTAGATTTGAAGAAACTGACTGGGATTCCATTCTCGCTGGTGTCGACTCAGGAAGATTTGATATTGCCTGCAATGGTGTAGGATACACAGAAACGAGAGCTGAAAAATATGACTTCTCCACTCCATATGTGTATACTCACAAAGTTCTGGTAGTAAGAGGCGACAACGAAGAAATCAAGACGGTTGAAGATCTTGAGGGTAAGATGACTGCCAATACTGCATCGAGCACCTATGCTGCTCTTGCAGAGGAATATGGTGCGACCGTTACTCCTGTCAATACACTTTCTGAGACAATCGAACTGCTTACAAACGGACGTGTTGATGCTACAATTAATGCACAGGTCTCCATTGAGGATTACCTGTCCCAGCATCCGGATGCCAATATCAAAATCGTCCAGGTACTTCCTGGCGACCCTGTCGCTTATCCGATGACAAAGGGTGCCAATTCCGCTACACTCGTTGCAGCTGTAAATGACATTCTTCAGGACCTCAGAGACTCCGGCAAACTTGCTGATATATCCAAAGAGTTCTTTGGCTTGGATCTGACTCAACCCGACTAAACCCATTTGGAATATTAGTGCCGGATAGACTTGCTCTATCCGGCACATCATATCTTTGAACAGAGGAACACTTATGTCTGAAAGACTGGTAGGAATACTGATCGACGCACTTCCAAAACTACTGATGTATGGAGTGACCGTTACGATTCCCCTTACAATTCTATCCTTTTCACTGGCGTTGGTCATTGCAGTTATTGTGGCCATGATACAATACGCTAATATTCCAATACTGAAGGAATTGTGCAGATTTTACATCTGGATCATTCGTGGAACCCCGCTTCTGGTGCAGTTGTATCTCGTCTTCTACGGACTTCCCAGTCTGGGGATCCTTCTTGACGCGTACCCCACAGCTGTCATCGTTTTTGGATTTAATGAAGGGGCTTATATGGCTGAGAGCCTTCGCGGTGCATTGGAATCTGTACCCAAAGGACAGTTGGAGGCTGGTTATTGTGTAAGGATGACCTACCTCCAGATCATGTGGCACATCGTCCTTCCTCAGGCATTTCGGGTGGCTTTTCCTTCCCTTTCCAACTCGTTGATCTCCATGGTCAAAGGCACATCTCTCGCTGCAACGATCACGGTAACGGAGATGTTCAAAGAAGCTCAGGTCATCAATGGGCGTGTATACGAATCCCTCGGTCTATATACCGAAGTCGCAGCCATATATCTTATCTTCTGCTCTTTGCTCACGATCGTTCAGAGAAAGATGGAAAAGAGGCTTAGTTCTTACGGAGGTCAAAAATGAGTGTATTCCTTGAGGCAAAAAATGTCGTTAAGTCTTTTGATGGAACGGAAGTACTAAAAGGAATCGATCTCTCAGTAAGTCAGGGTGACGTTGTAGCGATCCTCGGTCCAAGTGGATCCGGAAAGACGACCTTTCTTAGATGTTTGAACTTCCTTGAAAGAGCCGATTCTGGCGCTCTGACCTTTGATGGAATCACATATGATCTCCATAGTGCTTCCAAAAAGGATGTCGCTTCCATAAGGATGAAGACAGCATTTGTTTTCCAAAACTATAACCTTTTTCTGAACAAAACCGTTCTGGAAAATGTTACACAAGGTCTGATCTACGGAAGCAAGATGAACAAACATGACGCTGTGGAGATCGCAAAAAAAGATCTGGAGCGAGTTGGAATGAGCGACAAATTAGATCGCTATCCAAACCAGTTATCCGGCGGTCAACAGCAGCGTGTCGCCATCGCCCGTGGTCTCGCCAACAATCCTGAGATCATCTTCTTTGATGAACCGACTAGCGCTCTGGATCCCGAACTGATTGGTGAGGTCCTTCAGGTAATGCGTCAGCTAGCAGAAGATGGAATGACGATGCTGGTCGTTACCCACGAGATGGAATTTGCCAGGAACGTCTCGAATCAAGTTCTTTTCATGGACAATGGAAAGATCATTGAGTCTGGACCATCAAAGGAGTTCTTTGAAGCACCAAAGATGGAAAGATCACGGGACTTTATTAGAAGCATCCTGGATAGCAGA
>JAFUBI010000200.1 GCA_017460285.1 Oscillospiraceae bacterium
ACAGAGGAGGACCATGTCGTCGGGATTCCCCAGTTCCAATGAGGTGATGATATCGTTTCTTGGCGCGTCGTAAGATGGGACTGCTTTGTATCCGAGTTCTTCAAACAGCGCAGCTGCATAGATAGAGCTCTTTTTCGCTTCGCAGGTCGTGGATGGGGCAAAATACAGCCCGAGGAAGAACTCGCGATATCCGGAAGGGGTACATCCCAATTCCCTGCCTGTTCCGGGCGCTGTCATCCGGTGAGCACATTTTTCCACAAGATCCGCGCGTCCGGCGATATATCCGCCGGTAGGGGCGATACCGCCTCCCCCATTCTTGATCAGGGATCCCGCCATGAGATCCGCACCGTGAACAATAGGCTCGGAGGTGTCGCAGAACTCGCCGTAGCAGTTGTCCACAAAGACGACTACGTTCGGATTCACTTCCTTCGCTGTTTTGGCGATCTTTTCGATGTCTTCAACCGAGAAAGCTCTCCTCGACTCATATCCCCTGGAGCGCTGAATATGGATGACGGTGGCGTCTTTTGCCTTCCTGGCGATCCCCTCGTAATCCGGTTCTCCCCCGATGAGAGGAACCTCGTCGTACTTGACTCCGTAGTCCATGAGAGAACCGTATCCCTCACCCTCCAGACCGATGACCGGAAGAAGAGTGTCATAGGGTCTGCCAGTTGCTGCAAGAAGGGTATCCCCTGTCCTCAGAAGTCCAAACAGAGCCACTGTGAGGGTGTGAGTCCCGCTGAGAAAATGAGGGCGGCAGAGTGCATCCTCTGCTCCTACGACCTGGGCAGAGACCGCGTCCAAAGCGTCTCTCCCGATATCGCCGTAGCCGTATCCGGTAGTGGCTGCAAAATGCTGGGCCCCGATGCGATGATCCCCAAATGCCTTCAGAACTCTGAGCTGCATCTCGTCCCGCACTTCTTCACAGCGACGAAACGCATCTGCGCACTTCGCCATCACCTTTTCATCCAATTCACACAGTTCCCTGCTGATCCCATATCTTTCAAATAGCATTTATTCCAACTCCATGACCAAAGATTTAAAATGTCTGCCGCGCACCTCAAAGTTCGGGTACGCATCAAAACTGGCAGACGCCGGGGAGAAGAAGACCACATCTCCGGGATATGCTTTGTCCCTTGCGAGCTTTACACATTCCGCCACATCGCTGCACCGCACGATCTCGACCTGTCCCTCATAATCCGGATGCGCGCGCAGTTCTCTCTCGATCGCATCCGCTGTGGGTCCGCAAAGAAGGAGGACCCGAACCCGATTCTTCAGGATCTCCGGTGCTAAAGGAGCGTAGGAGATGTGCTTGTCATAACCGCCTGCAATAAGGACGATGGGCTCCGTGAAGGAGCGAAGTCCGGCAATAGTCCTTGTGGGAGAAGAAGCGATGGAATCGTTGTAGTATTCAACTCCGTCCAGATTCCGAACGAACTCGATTCGGTGTTCTACACCGGAAAAAGCAGGAACCACTCTCCTGAACGTGTCGTCCGATACCATTCCTTTCACCAAGGCATAGACCATGCAAACGTTGTCCTTGTTGTGCTCCCCTCTCAGACGAATCCCGTTGAGATCCATGACCGGATATGCGTTTCCACATTCCGCAGACCAGAGGACTTTATCCTCATCCAGATAAGCACCGTTTCCTACCGGTCGGCATTTGCTGAACCAGCGGATCTCCCCTTTGACA
>JAFUBI010000201.1 GCA_017460285.1 Oscillospiraceae bacterium
GGTGAGAGACTTATTACAGCAAAGAGCGATCCGGTCCTCGGAGGCGTATACAAACTGGTAGCGACCGAAGATGAGAACGGAAAAGTTATCCCGAAGATCAAGGTGAGCGAGAACGTGGAGAAGATCACAACGCCTCACTTTAAGAAAGTATACCGTCTCTATGAAAAGAAAACAGGAAAAGCTATCGCTGACCAGATCTGTGTACACGATGAAGTGATCGACGACACACAGCCGTTGGAGATCTTCGATCCGAACGCGGTGTGGAAGAGGAAGGTCGTGGAAGACTTTACCGCAAGGGAACTTCTTGTTCAGGTCTTCAAAAACGGTGAATTGGTCTACGATGTTCCGTCCATCGAAGAGAGCAGAGCGTATTGCGTGCGCGAAGTAGATTCTTTGTGGGATGAAGTAAAGCGTTTTGAGCATCCTCACGGTTACTATGTTGACTTATCTCAAAAGTTGTATGACATCAAGAATACCTTGTTGATGGAAAACAGGGGCTAGTGTTCTTAAATACGCAGTTTGTTCGAATTGGACCGTCTGACATGTTTCAGGCGGTCTGATGTTTTTGGTTGAGAGATAATATCACAACGGTGAATGTACCGGCTTTGTGTTACAATGACACTATGGTAACGCGCTTTATGAACATCCTTGTAGGTTAAAAGTGTCACCCTTTATCAGGTTGCGGATTGTATCTGGAGGTTAAAAATGGCATCAAAAACAAACTATGGCTCAAAAGAACAGGTTCGAGTTGTCGACCATGGCAACGAGAGATGGGTTTATGACGAAAAGGGGCACGTTGTTCAGACCTTAAAGTGGAATCGGCATGAGGATCAATGGGATGTGTTGGATACACGGGGAAACCGTTCCGGATCAATAAAGAGGGATCCCTTTGGCAATGACGTGCTGTACAACTCGATCGGCAGGAAAGTGGGCAGTTTCAAGGAGACAGGAGTGCACCAAGCATCGTACTATGATGCTAAAGGTAAGGAAGTCGCAAGATTCGAAAAGGACAGGATGAACAGGTTATACAGAACCGCTGTAGAAGATGCACCTGAGACAAAGGAAAATAAAGGGACGCCACTGGGAAAGAACCCTTATTCGGAATACGTAAATAATATAAAGATATCGAGGTCCGCCTACGATCCAAAGTCGGGCAAGGAAGAGAAACCGGTAAATTATGACCTGCTGTTTGGATGCATCACGGTGATATTGTTTATTTTTGTGTTTATGGCGGGCATGTCCGGAAGGTGATATTTCCCAACCGTATGGAAACAAAAATGGAGAGCTTGTTGTGATTTCAGCTCTCCATTCGTTTTTGCAGGGTCAGTAGAGATACTCTTCCAAGTACCGTTTGCCAAATATCAGATCATATTGTATCAATTGTCGAATGCTGTACGCTTGCTCTTGCTCCTGAGTTTTTTCAAAGACGATGGCATCATCATTTGTAATGATATAGTTTGAGGTCGTTCCTTTGTAGGGAAGTTCAACATTCGCGAAATAATTCCAATACGCAGGCCGCTCAGCATGATAGGCGTTAAGAGCATTTACCAGCAACTGGTTAGGAGCGCAGTTGCCAAATGTCGTTCCAGCGTTCGGGCTCTAGAAGTTAGCCCAGATCGGATAGGGGGTGCCGTGAAGTTTGATGAAATCGGATGTGGAGTCATAACTGTCATAAAAGTCGGTGTGATGCAGCACGTCGCCTGCGCTTTCATCCGCGTAGATAGAGGTCTGATGATCTCCATAGGCGAGAAGGATCACTTTACGGTCCACTGTCCGGAAATAATCCGCAAGGATGCCCAACGCATCGTCTGTCCATTTCAAACAAGTGCAGAAACATCTCATTACAAACTGATCTGGATCGGAGAGGGTGGAACTTTTAAGCAGTACGAGTTCGGAAGACGGGAACCGATCGTCTCCAATTGGGAGGTGGTTTTGCATAGAAAGACCGTGGATCAGGATCGGACCATCCTGGAGAAGAGCTCCTTCATACAACTCTATCATTTTCCTGGCGCATTCTCTGTCACTGATCCAGGGACCACAGTATTCAGGATCATCGAAACTGTCGCTGTAGTAAGAGTTTTGGAACCCGAGCATGCGGTAGGCATTTGGACGGTTATATAGGTCGCTAGTATATGCATGAACGGAGATCGTCTGATAACCTATGGAGTCCGCATAGTTTACGATTCCCGGGAATCCTTCGTGTAAGCCGGTGTTAAAGGGAAGCTCTGCCGTCATACCGTCGCTTGTCGTGAATCCAGTGAGGACCTCGTATTCGATGTTTGCCGTTCCTCCGCCGTATTTTGGAGAGACCATCGTTCCGGAGATACCTTCCGCTGCTAAAGCGTGGTAGTTCGCGAAAACATCCTCCGAAAGGTCCACATCATAGTTGGATACGTCCTGCCAGCTCTCGACCTGGAAGATTATGATGTCTACCGGTTCGTCGTCTGTTTTCCAACTCTGAATGGAGGTGCCTATATCTTGCATAGTGGCACTGCTATAGGAAGGTGGAGGAGAAGGATTCAGTGCGGATATGTAGGCAATAAAAGAAGGAAAGAAACCGTGCTTGTAATAAACATCGCCGGTAACAACTGCTGATGCGATGGAGATCCGTTTGAGGAACTTTTCGCCTTTCAGAACTCGGATGTAGTAAAGGTAACTAAAAGTGATAGAAAGGATCGCAAGAAAAACGAACAAGACCTTCAGGTTCTTGTTGTCTACTTTGAAGTTTGAGCTTCCCAAAAAAGATAGAACAGTGAGAAGAACGATAAAGGTAATTGAAAGCCAGAAACCTTTTGGTAATACGATCGAGAAGCCTTCTTTTACAGCTACAACTGCATCTCTTGTAAGTGCTAGATCCGCAGGCGAAAGAGGCGAGCCACGATAGAAGGTGTTGTTATAGGTCGCGACTCCGAAGACTAATGAGATTACGGAAAGGATCAGTGTAGGAACCCAGAACTTGCGGAAAAGGAAAAACAGAGCCAAAAACAATAATGCGAATTCAGGGATCACATAGAGGTAAGACCGCCAACGCAGGACAATGTATTCTGTTAGCGCGCTGTTCATAGTTCCAAATCGATAAAAATCGGGAAGTATAGTGCAAAAAACAGGAAGGGATAAAAGGAGAAAAGAAAAAACAATGATGGACCATATGGCTTTTCCGTAGGAAGAAAGATTATCTGACTATTTCATAATAAATAGATCTTGCAGGTAAAAGGACATCTTGAACTTATGCTTTTTGTATATCCTAACTTAATTAACTGGTCGTTTCAAACATCTTTTTGCATAGTAGGGGCGATTTTGTTGGGTTTGCTTTGTCCTTAAACCTGTTACATAGAAGCCAACGTAGAGTATCCTTAATCTCTTCTGCTGGTAACTCCATGGCATCAGTATGAGTCGACGGATAGGAAAACTTGTTGCATGGTTGGAAAGGTAGCAAATCAGTAGGTCTCAGGAGTTGTTTTAGAGGAGAAAAGAGCATAAGAGACCATTTGACGCTATTCATTCGATAACTGTCACGTGATATGATGGTATCTGCAAAGGAAACACTGAAATAATGTACGAACAGAGGTTTATATGAGCGAAGAAAAGAAGTTGACACTCAGAGATCTTCAACTTGCGAATTTATATCTTTTGAAAGAGGTAAGAGACTTCTGTAATAACAACGATATAAATTACGTTTTATATTGCGGAACGCTCTTGGGATGTGTTCGGCACAAAGGCTTTATTCCTTGGGATGATGACATTGATATCGCAATTCCGCTCAAAGATTATAAAAGATTTATCAAGGGGTTTCCCAGGAAAGAAGCAGGAGGAGAGGGCTCGGTCTATATAAAATCCCCGGAAACGGATCTTTACTACGGATTGCCGTGGGCTAAAGTATTTCTCGGAGGAACAAGATATTGCTCTAAAGAGGAAGAAGATGTGCCTTATGACTATGAGATTTCCATAGATATTTATCCGATCTTAGGTGTTTTTGATAACAAGTATTTTAATCGGCTGCAATTATTTCTTGTTCATTTATCCCGTGCTTTGGTCGCGGGACCGCAGGAACAGCATCTTCGGGATATAAGAGGTGACAAATACAGATTTCTGCATTCTGTTATGGATCGAATTCCCAGATGGATAAGGGTATTATTGTATCGTGCTACAACGATTTTTACTTGGCGGGATCCTCAAAAACACCTACATGTCGGCACGATCGATGGTGCCCCTTTTGTCGGGAAATACTGTTGGGAAGATTGGTCGGAATACAATCTCGGCGAGTTTGAAATGGACATGTTCAATATTCCGAAAGAGTATGACAAACTATTGCACATCATGTATGGAAACTATATGCAGTTGCCTCCTGAGGACCAAAGAAATGGACACTTTAGACAAGAGATGGTTCTTGATATTCCTTCCAGGTTAATGGAGAAGATCCTCAGGGAGACAGGGCATGAAGAGAGTCGGTAAAACTGTAGAACACAAGGATAAGATCTCTGTTATCGTACCTGTCTACCATGTCGAGGCGTATTTAAAGAGATGTCTTGACAGCATTTTGAGCCAGTCTTATAGGAACATTGAAGTGATCCTTGTAAATGATGGGGGGACGGAGGAAGAAACTGCGATCTGCCTCGAATATGCCGCGAAAGATGACAGGATTATTTATGTCTGCCAGGAAAATCAAGGTCTTTCAGCGGCAAGAAACAAAGGACTAAGCCTCGCCACTGGTGATTATCTCCAGTTTGTGGACAGCGATGATTGGATTTTTCCGGAAGCCTTGGAGGTGCTCCTTCGAACGGCTTCTGACATAGGAGCGGATATGGTCATTTTTGATGTGCAATATGAGTGGGAAGGACACTCATACCTTGAAAAGTTGTCCATTAAGCCGGGTGTCTACTCTCCTGAAAGCATATTAGAGCAGTTGGCAATACCTTCTATTCCGCCTTATGCTTGGAACAAATTTTGCTTACGCTCTCTGTACGATGGAGTCCTTTTCCCCGTAGGAGAGAAATGGGAAGATGTCCCCACAGTTATCTATCCGGTTTCCCGAGCGAAAAGGATCGCAGTGCTCGATAAACCTTTGTACCACTACTACCAGAGAGATGACGCCATCACAAAGCAGGGGATGCAGGATGGAAGTATCCACAAATGGCGGTTCCTGCAATATGCAAAGCGCTATGACTTTTTAAAAACGAACTATCCAGAAATCGCGCCTGCTGCGAGAACTTCTTTAGTCAGAGCAGGAATGTCCTATTATGCTTATTGTCTTCATGAACGGGATCGAAGGCAGGAGAGACAGCGGGTCTTGAGTTTCATACAGTCATCGGAGATGGGAGAGGGGCTTTCAAATACAAAAGTGCGCTTAATAAGGTTCGGTTTTTGTCTTTTGCCTGATCTTACCGCTCGGATATTTCGGTTGAAGCATAAAAGGAAAGGGTGAATATCTATTCGATTTCAATTAGAGATCTGTTATCTGCGAGACCAGACCACTTTGAGTGAAATGTTGACGATGCAGCATAAATTGAAATCATAAGGGAAAAGAAACAGCAGCCTTCTTTGACGTTTTCTTTGTCAAGGAGGCCTGCTGTTTGCAAAGGAGGTCTTTTTTAAAAACGGTAGGAGCCCGGGAGGGAGGCAGAAACGATATCGACAATCATTGGACGGAGGCTTTGGACATATGTGTCATCGTTTCTCTCCAACAATAAGGGA
>JAFUBI010000202.1 GCA_017460285.1 Oscillospiraceae bacterium
GACCTGCGATAGGATCACAAGTGAGTCCCAGGTGATGCTCCAAAGCGACTTCAGCAGCATATTCGATCTGATCAAGATTCATCCCGTAGAGTTCGCCGAGAGCAGCTGCGGCCATAGAACACGCTGTTCCGATCTCAGCTTGGCAACCGCACTCTGCTCCGCTGATGGAAGCATTTCTTTTTACAAGATTTCCGATGAGACCGCCTACCGCAAGAGCGCGATAGATCTCCTCATCCGTGTATCCCTCCTTCTGCTGCGCATAGATAAGAACAGCAGGCACAACACCACAGGATCCGCAGGTTGGCGCCGTTACGATCATCCCGTTCGCTGCGTTCATTTCGCTGATGGCAAAAGCATAGGCACATACCAATCGATTCTCGTGCGTAGCGGCATCTTCTTTGTCATAAACACCAGTATACAGGGCATTCGCCCTTCTTTCGACGTTCAGACCTCCTGGCAGCGTTCCTGTCTTTCGGATCCCCCGCTTTGCTGCCTCTTTCATTACGAGCCATACCTCGCTCAAATGATCATTTAGATCCGGTTCATGTTTATAGATATAATCCGCTAGATCCCACTGGTTCTTTTCGCAAACACTTTTAATCTCTTCAAAACTGTTTTCCTGGTAGATCTCGAGCCGCTTTTCCTGAGGGTGACCTTCCACTACAATATCCCCTCCTCCAACGGACAGAACCCGGAGGAATCCGATCTCCGCTCCGTCTTTGCGCGCTCTCAACTCAAGTGTGTTTTCGTGCGCTAGTTCCTGAGTATCTCGGTCAAAAGTGACTTTACAAGGCTTTGGACGAAAAGCTTTGATCATAGCGCGGTCCGTACCGTGCCCTTTTCCGGTTTTCGCCAAACTGCCGAAAAGAGTAACTTCAAATTCGTCCGCATCCGGATATGTCTTCAGCATCAATTCCGCTGCGCGCACAGGTCCCATCGTATGAGAGCTGGAAGGTCCTCTTCCGATCTTGTAGATCTCACGTATGCTTTTCACGATACTCACCTCCCCACTATTTCTATTATACCGCACAGTACCCATTTCTGAATATCGTCGTTGTCCTTATTCTCTTAGTCCATCACTCCCTTGTTCCTTTCTTCCATGCTATAATGTCTTTGAAAGAAAGGAGTCGACCATGGCTGAAAACAAGAAACGCAAGAAAACCGGCTCGTCCAAAGTTCCTACTGTTCGTTTCATGATCTACGATGATTCTATGATGGAACCTTTGATCTTCTCCTCCGATTTTCGCAAGCCTGAAACGAAGGATGAAGAAAAAGCTCTAAAATGGTGTAAGAAAACATTCGAGGATGACGACGGTTATGTCCACGAAGAAAATCTTGTTGCTTTCTTTATGGAAACTTACTCCACCTGTTGTACCGGAATAACTGCTTTTTCTTCTTTCCCGGATATCTATGGTGATTTCATGACCGATGTCGATCACGAAGCAGTCGACACTGTTATAAACACTTTGTCTGAGCTCAGAGTCAACATTCTCAGCGCACTTATGGAGTTCCAGCGTTTTCTAGGCATCGATTCCTTCTGTTTTGACGAAGACGATCCTCAGACAAGAGACGATATCCTCGCGACCCTTTTCGATGCGATTGATGAAATGAAATCGATCTCAGACACTTTGGATCAAGTCTTCCTCCTGGGAGATGAGATCATCGATACTGTGGGAGAGCGGGAAGATCCTGAGGATAACACGATACAGATGTTCCCCAAAAATCAGCCACATTTCCCAAACTAAAAACATTTCAGAGGTGTGATATGCACGAGCAAACCTTTGTTGATATTCAAAATCGTCTTGATGCTTTGGATTCTAATTCAGGACGCCAATACACCGGTCTGCGAGATCAGGTTGAAAACCTGATCCACTCCCTTTTCTCCGCTATGTTTCCAAAGTACTACAGACTGGATCCTCTCGCCGCTTCTGGCGAACAAAGCGCGGAAGCAGTAGCAAAATATCTCCTGGCTGCTCTTTCTTTCGTTACTGAAACAGAAGAAGAAGCGCAGTATTATACAAACCGCATTTTAGAGAGGTTGCCAGAGATCAAAAAAACTCTCCTGACCGATATACAAGCTGCTTATGAGGGAGATCCTGCAGCAAAGAGCACTGATGAAGTCGCACTGACCTATCCCGCCTTTACTGCGATTACCGTATACCGTGTCGCTCATGAGTTCTATCTGTTGCAGATACCTCTCATTCCCCGAATGATGACGGAATATGCACACCGCGAGACAGGCATCGACATCCATCCCGGCGCTACGATCGGAAGCAGGTTCTTCATTGACCACGGAACCGGCGTCGTCATCGGTGAAACAACGGTCATCGGGGAACACGTCAAACTCTATCAGCATGTCACACTTGGCGCTAAGAGCTTTGAAGTAGGCGACGATGGCACTCTGGTGAAAGGAATCAAACGCCATCCCAATATCGGTAACGACGTTGTCATCTACGCAGGTGCAACGATCCTTGGAGGAACTACGACGATCGGAAACGGATGTGTCATCGGAGGAAATGTTTGGCTCACGCATTCTGTGCCTTCCGGTGAGACCGTTATTGCCAATGTCGCAAAAGAGCGCAAAAACACGGCCAACCCTGCTCAAAACGTTTAATTATGGGAATTATTGAGATCAGAAGCGAGGTTTATAATGAATACCACTTTCGTGTGCGGTCACAAAAATCCGGATACCGACTCTATCGTTTCAGCAATGGCATACGCCAGTTTGAGAAACGCTCTCGGGGATAACGGATATGTTGCAGCGAGACTCGGACATTTAAATGATGAAAGCGCATTTCTACTTAAGAAATTTGATTTTGAGCCGCCCCTTCACATTTACAATGTTCGCACACAGGTCAAAGACGTCGAATATGACCAGCCTCCTCTTCTCGGAAAGCGTGTCCCTGTCAGTCACGCATGGGAAGTCGTGCAAAGCGACAAAGGAAATCATGCCTGTCCCATTACCAATGAAAACGGTACTTTGTTTGGAATGATCACAGCAGGTACCATTGCCGAGGCAGATATGGATTCTGCTGCCACTCCTCATGTGGAAGATATTCCCATCTTCAATCTTCTGTCAGCCCTTGAGGGAAGGGTCATAAACAATGAAGAAGACGTTTTTGACTCTGTCTCCGGAGATGTCATGATCGCTCTTCCAACAGTTGGAGACGTGTCAGACAATCTGAAAAAGGAAACTGTCGTCATCTGCGGACAGCAGCCTGACGTAGTAAAAAAGGCACTGGATGCGGAGGTAAACTGCATCATCCTGTGTCAAACAGATCTCCCGGAGACCTACCTTGGAATATCCTCCAATACCTGTATCATTTCTACACCGTATGACGCCTACAGAGCTGCACGCTTACTGTACCAGTCGATACCGGTGAGCCGGATAGCTGACACAGAGAATCTTGTCACTTTCCATCTCAACGATTACCTTGACGATGTACGCGATACGATCATTCAAAGCCGATTCCGCAGTTATCCGATTCTTGACGAAAACGAACGGGTCGTTGGCACTTTGAGCCGCTATCACCTGTTACGTCCGAACCGCAAAAGAGTAGTTCTGGTTGACCACAACGAGATGGGGCAGACGATCCCTGGGCTGGATCAGGCTGAACTTGTAGGGATTATCGACCATCATCGGCTTGGAGATGTTCAAACCGGTTACCCATGCTTTATGCGCAATGAACCTGTTGGATCCACAACAACAATCATAGCAACCATGTATCAGGAACATGGTCTTATGCCCGGAAAACAATTGTCAGGTCTCATGGCTGCAGCCATCATCAGCGACACCGTTATGTTTAAATCCCCCACATCCACACCGAGAGACCGCAGAATCGCCGAACGTTTAGCGCGTATTGCCGGGATTGATCTTGAAGAACTTGGAAAAGAAGTGTTCTCAGCGGGACAAAGCTCCGGAAAAACAGTAGAGGATCTTCTTAAAACAGATTTCAAAGAATTCCACATCGCCGATCACAAGATCGCTATCAGTCAGATCACCACTATGGATTCTGCATCGTTCATCGAACGGAAGGATGAGTTCCTTCAGGTCATGGGTACGATGAAAGCCAATAAAGAATATGACATGATCCTCTTGATGATCACCGATGTTCTCAAGGAAGGAACCGAGCTCCTTTTCCTGGGTGATGAAGAGATCATCCGTCAGGCTTTCTCTGATCAGAAAGTGGAGAACAATCGGGTCTTCCTGAAGAAAGTCGTATCCCGTAAGAAACAGGTCGTTCCCGCTTTAGCTCTTTTGTGGGGCTAACACAGAACACGATACTTCAATTTTCTTACAATAACAAAACTCCGCGTTTCAGAAATGCTTCGGTCTGAAATGCGGAGTTTTGTTATTCTGTTTATCGATCAGAAAAAGCGAAGAAGAACCATGTATAGTGTTGTTCCCAAAATAATACTCAAAAATGTGTTTCGCCGCCATTTGTAACTTAAAACAACAATCAGCGATGCCACCAGACTTGGAAGTCCGATCCCTATAGGGTCTCCTTTGACTCCTTTTAAACAGTAAACAACGAGGACAGCCATGATCGAGGATGGAAGTGCTTTGCCCAACTGTTCAAGCCATATTGGCATTTTCTTTTCGCCGTTAAAGAACATAAACGGAAGAGCGCGCAACATAAAGGTCACAAAAAAGGCAACCAATATGGAAACAAGCAAATAAGAAGGACGGTTCATCGATTTTCCTCCTCTCCCCTTGCGTTGCGGAATACAAGGATCGCAGAGACAAGCAGCAGCGTTGGAAGGATGAATCTGCTTTCCCCAAATAGGAATAGACATATGAGCGCAACAGCAAGACCGAGCAGTGCTGAGAAGTGATCTTTAGCGTCCCTCCACTGATCCATGAAAATAGTGATGAAAAGAGCTGTCATGCAAAAGTCGATTCCCTCCGTTGAAAAAGGAATCAGCTTACCGATCAAACTTCCGACCAATGTTCCAAGGATCCAGTACATGTGGGATAACAGAGCAACCCAAAACATGATGCTTCTCTTCTCTTCATCTACCTGTTCCAAAGAACAATTCACGGCATAAGTCTCGTCCGTCAAAGTCTGGATCATATACAGTTTTTTCTTTCCCATTTTCTTAAAATCATCTACAAAAGTAAGGGTGTAGAATAATTGTCTGCTGTTGATCAAAAATGCAGAAACAGCAGTCGTCAGGAAAGAAACACCGTTAGAAAGCAAGGAAACGAATAAAAATTGAAATGCACCGGTATAAACGGCAGCGCTGATCAGCACAGCGTAAGACCAAAGGAAACCTGCCTCGATCATTAATATGCCATATGCAGCCCCCATAAAAAGGTAACTGAACATGAT
The DNA here is from genome assembly GCA_017460285.1 of Oscillospiraceae bacterium. Lineage (GTDB taxonomy): Bacteria > Bacillota > Clostridia > Oscillospirales > Ruminococcaceae > RUG11783. Next base: position 5,334 of record JAFUBI010000202.1, read on the forward strand.
GGGCATCGATTTTATAAAAGCGAATCGGATTATTTCTTTTTGTTTCATAATGTCTTTATTGAATGTGGGTACTTCTGTCTTTTGTGTAATAGTATTATATACCTACCGAACAGATAGGTGGTTAGGTTTTCAAAAAAGAAAGCGACGCAGCAATTTTGTCACCTCGTTGCATCGCCTTCTGTATACCAGATAAAGATTGGTCGATCAGCCCATATTCAGGTCTTTCTTAATAGATTCATGACGTCCTTGAGATGCTATTGCCCAATTGGGACCCTTCGCATACATTTCCGCAAGTTCCGACAAAGCAGATGGAACATCGATCCCCTGTGGGCAAGCATGTGAGCATTGCCCGCATCCAATACAGGCTGAGGGCTTCTTGTCGTCTTCCAATGCATCCAGCCTCATAGAAGCAGTAAGTGAAGCGCTGAACTTATAGTCGTTATAGCATTCCAACAGATATGGGATATTCAAACCCATCGGGCACCCAGCGCAGCAGTATCTGCACCCCGTACAGGGAACACCTTTTTTGAGGCTCTCCGCGATATCAAATAGTAATCTCTCCTCATCCTGATTAAGAAGCCACTCATTTTCAAAAGTGTTCAGGTTATCCTCGACCTGGCCAACCTCATTCATCCCGGAAAGAACGACTTTGACGTTAGGCAGACCCTGGAGAAAACGGAAGGCATAAGAAGCGTCACTTGCA
>JAFUBI010000203.1 GCA_017460285.1 Oscillospiraceae bacterium
AGACATGATACTATAAATTCACAAATATGAATATTATATAAGTAAAACGCAATGATGAGGTATCACTCATGATAATCAGTGAAAGAATTATTAAGGTTTTGAAGGAACGTAATATGACACAGGTGGAGTTTGCTAAGGAGGTCGGGATTTCCACAAGTACTATAAGTGAATGGAAAAAGAGAAAGACAAATCCTACTGCGGAAAAGATTATGGATATCTGTTATGTCTTACAAATCACTCCAGAGCAGCTCCTAACAGGAGAAGGAATTGAGGACGAGGAAGTGATTGCTGAGAACAGACCTGAGAGCAGGTTTACTCCTGGAGATGTTCAGATGATAGAAGACTATCATAGTCTCAAGAAAGAACAGCAGAAGCGGCTTATGGCTTATATGGATGCACTGAAGAAGATAGAGAGCCCTGAAGAGATGTAAGATATATTTTTAAATCTCGTTTAAGTTTATTATTTGAACTGAGGGCTTGTGAGCAATATTTTGACCACAAAAAGAGAAGGATAAAAGCTAAGGAGCAGAGTATTATGGATAATTATGGAGAAATCATCATATATCAGACAGAAGACGGATTGACTAAGTTGGAAGTAAAAATGGAAAATGACACTGTTTGGTTGACTCAAGCTCAGTTAGTAGAACTGTATCAATCATCGAAAGCGAATGTTAGCGAGCATATTACACACATTTTTGAAGAAGGTGAACTTGTAAAAGAAGCAGTTGTTCGGAAATTCCGAACAACTGCTTCAGATGGAAAGAATTACAATATTCTTTACTATAATTTGGATATGATTATTTCTCTTGGCTATCGAATCAACTCTGCAACCGCCACAAAATTTAGGCAGTGGGCAACTCAACGGTTGAAAGAATATATAATCAAGGGATTCACAGTTGATGACGAGCGTCTAAAGGGAAATGGTGGTGGAAATTACTGGAATGAACTTCTTGACAGGATTCGAGATATCCGTTCTTCAGAAAAAGTTCTCTATCGTCAGGTCCTAGATTTGTATGCGACCAGCGTCGATTATAATCCGAAGAGTGAAGAGTCTATACAGTTTTTTAAGATTGTTCAGAACAAACTGCATTATGCGGCACACGGTCATACTGCGGCCGAAGTAATCTATGAAAGAGCAGACGCTAATAAGCCCTTTATGGGATTAACATCTTTTTCGGGCGAGTTGCCGGCATTGAAGGATATCGGAGTGGCAAAGAATTATCTGAAAGAGAATGAACTTAGGATCCTGAACAACCTTGTTTCTGGTTATTTTGATTTGGCTGAGATCAATGCCATTGAGCATAAGCCGATGTACATGATTGATTATGTTGAACAGTTAGATTCTATTCTTACATCCGGGAACAGAAAACTCCTTGTAGATTCCGGCAAGGTAAGCCATGAGGTGGCTATAAAGAAGGCAATAACGGAATATCGAAAATATCAGGAGATCACACTATCTCCTGTGGAAGAAGAGTATCTAAAAAGCGTCAAAGGCCTGGAAAAAGAAGTGATGAAGAGAAAACGAGCAACTAAGAAATGACAAAAGAAACTCTGTTATGGAAAAGAAAAGTATGGCGGAAATAACCTTGGATGATGATTTTGCAAGGATCGAAGAAGTGGAAAAAAGCATTGACGAGATGTTCAGATACCAGATCTGCATCCTGTGCGGTTTTACAAGGTTGATGGAAAATCCACTTTTCCAGAGTGCTTGTGAGCGAGTTCGAAGAATAAAAAAGACGATCGATCCGATCTTAACAATGGCTCGTTTTACCACAGTGTTTCGGTCACTGCCATCCTGCTTGCGTATAGCATCTGCCAGATACAACCGGATCCCGGTTATTCCGATGATAACAACTATCTGAAGAATGCGATCATCGAGGAGGAACACGTGGATTTCCTAGAAGGACTTTCCAAGCAGAGCGTGATCCTTTCTGATGGCGAGGATATCACAGAAACAGTAGAAAAGGCTGTAAAGTGGCTGGCTAAAAAACAGTTTCTAACTGCCAAAAAGGAGCAAAACAGTATTGCAGAGCGGGAGTTCCTTAAATTCCCACTCTGTTTTTATATACATTCTCAATTGTGCTAAAATACAGAAAAATCGATTCTACGGAGGAGCAGCATATGCGTACGTTATTCATAAATGGCATGATCGCAGACGGTACCGGAGACAAACCCTATAAAGGCAGTGTGCTGATCGAGGACGACAGGATCCTGGAGGTAGGTCCTGAGGTGAACGCGGAAGCGGACAAGGTCATAGACGCGCAAGGGTGTCTGGTGTGTCCGGGACTTATCGATGCCCACTCTCACAACGACTTTTTCTACGACAGAGAGGACGCGGAGAAGTTCTACAAACCCTTCATCGAGCAGGGCATAACGACACAGATCACGGGAAACTGCAGTTTCTCTCCGTTTGGTATGGACGAGAACACTCCATACAGGGATAAGATCGGCGGAGGTCTTTTTGATGCTCATCATCCGGGAAGTTTCCGTCAGTTTAAAGAGCGCGCTAAGGGCAACCTGTATGTCAACATGGCTCCCCTGGTGGGCAACGGATCTGTCCGTGCAGGTATGACGGGCTATGACGCCACGCCTTATACGCCGGAACAGATCGAAGAGGAGATGTCTCATGTCAGGGAAGCGATGGACGAAGGTGCTTTGGGCGGATCGTTTGGATTCATGTATGAGCCGAACCGCTACTCTAAGAGGGACGAGCTCATCGCTTTCGCCAAAACGATCGCGGAATATGATGGTATCGTCACCATTCACCCGAGAGCGTGCTCGATCGTCTCTGCGGATTATCCTCTGCTCACAAAAAAGTCCCACCTGGAGATGGGACTGGATGAGGCTGTGGAGATCATGAAAGAATCCGGCTGCCGTTTGGAATACAGCCACTTGATCTTCACCGGAGCTCGCAGTTGGAAACTTCTGGACAAGATGCTGAACACGTTCTATAAAGCTAGAAAGGAAGGGTACGACATCGCATACGACAACTATGCCTTCCATTACGGCGCCTCCGTCATCACCGTCGTGTTCCCGGAGTGGTATGCAGCTCTCTCCAAAAAAGAGAGGGAAAAGCCCCTCAACAGGCTCAAACTCTCCCTCACCATCCTGATGTACAGGAAAGTTCTAGGGATCGACTGGGAGGATCTGGTCGTCGCCTATATTTCCGATGAGTACAAGAAGTACGAGGGCAAAACAGTTCTGCAGTTGGCGGAAGAAGAGGGTGTAAAGCCGATCGATATGTATCTGAAGTTGGTGGAACTTTCTAACCAGAGCGGCAGCATCTACCTAGGAAAGTACTACAACGATGAGATCGTGAAGAGACTTATGGAGGACGACCTCTCTGTCTTCATGACCGACGCTTGGGTGGAGGAAAAAGGACTTCAGAATATCGCAGCATTCCAGACTTTCCCACAGTTCTTCCTTTTGGCAAAGAGATATGGAATGCCGCTTGAGAGGATCGTGAGAAAGATGACGGGCGCTACAGCAGATCGTTACCGTTTGGAAGACCGAGGATATCTCAGACCTGGATACAAGGCAGATATCACGGTCCTTGCTCCGGATAAGCTCAAGGTGGACGAGCGTGTTCCGGATTTCAAACCGGAAGGGATCGAGTATGTATTCGTCAACGGAAAACAGGTGATGGAGAAAGGAGTTTATCTCGGCGGAAAAGCCGGGGAACTTATCCTCAGAAAAGGTTTCAACGATTCTCGGAAATAACAAGGTGCTTAAACTGCTTTATTAACTATTTCGTCGAGGGGCATCTGCTGCGAGGTAAATAAGAAAAGGGAGGGGAAGAAGTTGGAGAAGGCAAATCAGTATTTGGAAAACTACTACAACACCCATGATGAGGACAGACGCCTTTTGTCCCGTACAGGTCAGGTAGAATACGTTGTCACCATGGAATACATACATCGATACCTCTTCCCGGGATGCAGGGTGCTGGAGATAGGTGCAGGTACGGGACGTTATTCCCACGCTCTGGCGAAAGAAGGTTTCAGCGTTACTGCAGTGGAACTGGTAGAAAGAAATGTCGAGATCCTGAACGCCAACACAAAGCATGGAGAAGATCTCACTGTTCTGCAGGGAAATGCCAAAGACTTATCTTTTCTTGAGGATGAGAGATTCGACATCACTCTCCTTTTGGGCCCTATGTATCACCTGTATACAGAAGAAGAGCAGATACAGACCTTATCCAAGGCACTCCGTGTGACGAAAAAGGGCGGCAAGGTATTTGCGGCATACCTCAACAACGATGCCACTGTTGTCCAGTTTTGTTTTGGAAAAGGTATGCTGGCGGATGAGCGGTATAAGGCTCTGGTGGAACCTGAGACTTTTAAGTGTTCCTCCACACCTGCAGAACTGTTCCAGATGTATCGTAAAGAGGACATCGACGCACTCATGGATCATTTTAATGTAAGAAGGCTCCACTACTTGGGAACAGACATGTTCACTCTGTACATGCCTGAGGCAGTGGAAAAGATGGACGACGAATTGTTCAGTGAATACCTCAGATATGTGCTTTCGATCTGTGAAAGAGAGGATATGGCTGGAGTCACGAATCACATACTGGACAT
>JAFUBI010000204.1 GCA_017460285.1 Oscillospiraceae bacterium
GCTTATCTTGCTCTTATGCTTCTCAGTCCCTACTTAAACAAGATCATCGATCATTTAGATGACGAGACATACAAAAAGTTCCTCATTGTCTTCACTTTGGTCTCACCACTTTATTCAACCCTAGGAGATACCAGACAAACGCTGTGTGATCTCAGCATTGGAGTATACTACTTTTTCTTGTGGGGATATTTAAGGAGACACCCCAACAACTGGTTTGAAAGAAATCGAGGAAAGATCTTCTGTGGTGTTTTGTTGCTTTCTGTACTTGCAGCAAGTTTAAGTTCTTACCTGTTTTCCAAAATGGGGAAGCAAGCAGTAGGTCTGTTCAGTATCTTCGGAAGAGCATCCATTATACAAGTGATATTGGCAGTATCTCTTTTTTACATTTTTAAGAATTGGGAGATCGGTTCTCGGAAATGGATCAACATTCTTGCTCAGGGTATGCTTGGCGTCTACCTCATCCATGAGAACCAGTTGCTGTATCCCTTCCTTTGGAATTGGGTGATCCTTATTCGTAAGTACTTCTTTGATTCTGTTCATTTTCCCATTCATCTGGTGGGTAATGTGCTTTTGGTATTTCTTTTATGTACTATCTTGGATCTGGCAAGACTCTATCTTTTGGAAAAACCTCTTGCGCGTCTTTTGCGACCAATAGACACACTGTTTGACAAATTCGATTCCTGGCTCGCAAAAGATGAGACTTAAGAGGAGGATACCGACTCCCGCAAATAATTGTTGTTTTGGAAAAGTATGTGTGCGTATAATATGTACCCCCATCCTTGGTCTTGTCCAAGAATGGGGGCAAATACTATAAAGCACAACTGGTCGGTTTTTGCTCTCTGATCAATAAGATGCGAAATCTTAAACTCCAATGTATTCCATCCTTTTTTTAACCATATACAGGATAAATAGTACCAAGTGAAGAATGAATATAGCAGGTACTCCGTACCGGAATTTGTTGTGGAGCGTTTTGTGGCGAAATCGCTTCATACCGCAATAGATCCCGACGTCTCCTCCTAGGGCTGCGATCCACATCAGAGTTTTCTCAGGTATACGCCGTTTGCCCTCTATTTTTGAGAAAGATTTGTCCGCCTTCATAAAGCAGAAACCGGTGATGTTTATTATTAACAGATAAACGATCAAATATTTGACCATTGTTCACCTCAAAAATATACTGCACGCCAGAAAGAGCATGCAGTGTATTATAACAGAAACTATAAGCTCCGAACTCTGCTCTGGAATTTCCGAATCAGTCGTCCATTGTATTCGTCCGACCCTTCCACGTTACCGCTGCGGAACACCTCAGGGTCGATCCCTCTTTCACGAAGGCTTTGGCAAGTTGCCAGTTCAATCGCGTCACAGATGGCGAGGGTCGCGACACTTGAGATAGGACCAGCTTTTGTTCCATCTTCACAGACGGTCACCGTAGCGTCTCCTGTCGGAACGTGGTTATCGATCGCCAGATCGCAGACATCGAACAAATGAAGACCGTCTTTATGGCGGGAAGGTTTTTTCAGATAGGCGTACGAAGTGATGCCGATCACTTTTGCGCCTTTTTCTTTAACGCACTGTGCAAACTCGATAATAAATGAATTGATCCCGCTGGTGGATGCCAGGAGAACCGTGTCATTTTCCGTGATCGGGTAACGTGCGACGACTTTATCAGCATATCCGCTCATTCGTTCGATCTGTGAACTTTTGGCAGCACCTTCATGCAGCATCGTCGATGTATCAAACATCGGGTAGACCGCAGCCAACC
>JAFUBI010000205.1 GCA_017460285.1 Oscillospiraceae bacterium
GAATGATCGCTGAGGAACTCGGCGTAGAAGTCGAAGTCGTTAAACTGGAATGGAGCGGTCTAACTCTCGCTCTGCAGAGCGGAACGATTGATCTGATCATTGCCGGCATGTCCCCGACAGAAGAACGCAAACAGACAGTTGATTTCACAAATGCTTACTACACCGGAAAGAAAGTCATCGTTGTCCATAAGGACAGCAAATACGTGAACGCCACCTCTCTTGAGGATTTCAGCGGCGCAACACTGAGCGCGCAGCTCAACTCCCTGCACTATGATCTGATCGATCAAGTCCCCGGCGCGATCAAAGGAATGCCTTATGAGAACAGCCCGGCTAAGATCCTGGCCGTTCAGACAAAGGTCCTGGACGGTTTCATTGAGGATATCGACGTAGCGAAAGCTGTTATCGAGAGCAATCCCGACCTCACCTATGTCGTTTTCGATGAGGGCAAAGGATTTTTCGTAGAGGAATCGAAGATCACCAACGCGATCGGTTGCCGCAAGGGCAGCGACATGGTCGAATTCATCAACGGAGTACTTGCCAAGGTGTCTCCGGAAGAGCGCGAAGCACTGATGGATAAAGCGCGCACCTCACAGCCTCTGCAGACTGACTAAAACAACAACGAAAGGGCATCGATTAAATGCCAACATCATTTTGGGGCTGGATAGTCTACCTTTGGAAGGCTTACTGGCCGCTCCTTCTGAAAGGAGCTTGGACATCACTCTATATTTCATTCCTTGGAACCGCGATCGCATTTGTTATCGGTCTTATCGTAGCAGTGCTTCGCAGCACACCGGATCCGTCCCGTCAGCAGCCTGTCCGCTATTGGATGGTCCGGGCATTAAAATTCCTGCTGAGCGCCTATGTTGAAGTGTTCCGCGGGACCCCTCTCATGGTTCAGGCGATGGTCATTTATTATGGCTTGATGCAGTACGCTCATATACGGCTTCCGCTCTTCGTCGCCTCCATGGTGATCGTAGGGCTGAATACTGGAGCTTACATGGCAGAGATCATGCGCTCCGGGATCCGCTCCGTCGATGCCGGACAGAGAGAAGCGGCTGCTTCCCTGGGAATGACACATTGGCAGACCATGCTCTGCGTCGTTCTTCCCCAGGCGATCCGAAACGTGCTTCCATCCGTCGGGAATGAGGTCGTCGTCAACGTAAAAGACACCTCCGTTTTGAATGTTATCGCTGTTTCTGAACTGTACTTCGTAGGCAAATCCGCTTCCGGCACCTACCTCAAGTTCTTTGAAGTCTATTCGATCATCGCAGCGATGTATCTCATCATCACCTTTGGTCTTTCAAAACTCCTAGAGTGGGTCGAGAAGAAGATGATCGGTCCGGAAAACTATGAACTGATTCGAAATGAGGAGGAACCCGGACGTGAGTGATGCATTGTTTCGCATTGAACACCTCGAGAAGAGTTTCGGTACCCATGAAGTATTGACAGACATCAACTTCACCGTACAGAGCGGTCAGGTCATCAGTATCATCGGCGTATCCGGCACAGGAAAAAGCACACTGCTTCGCTGTATCAACCGGTTGGAAGAGCCTACTGGCGGAAAGATCTATTTCCATGATGAGGATATTTGTGGGCCGCATTTCGATCTGAACAAATACCGCGCAAAAGTCGGGATGGTCTTTCAGCAGTTCAACCTTTTCAGCAATATGACAGTCCTGGATAACTGTGTGGTCGGGCAGACCCGTGTGCTGAAAAGAAGCAAGAGTCAGGCGGAAGAGATTGCAAGAAAATATCTGAAAAAAGTCGGAATGGCTGAATATCAGAGCGCAAAACCGGATCAGATCTCCGGAGGTATGAAGCAGCGTGTCGCTATCGCCAGAACTCTTTCTATGGACCCTGAGGTCATCCTTTTTGATGAACCCACCTCTGCTCTCGATCCGGAATTGATCGGTGAAGTACTGGACGTCATGAGAGATCTCGCGGTCAACAGCGGTTTGACGATGCTCGTCGTCACTCACGAAATGTCTTTTGCACGAGAACTGTCTGATCGGGTCGTCTTCATGGAAAACGGTTCTATCGTTGAAGATGACAGTCCTTCCGTGATCTTTGAAAATCCCAAGATGCCGAGGACAAGGGAATTCCTGAACAGGATGCTGGCAAAACATTAAGCATCGCTTCTTTGGCAGCCGCATTTTCTTCAAAAAAACAATTAGTGGCAAAGGCTTCTCAGCTTTTGCCACTTTTCTTATTGTAGACCTCTCCCGGGCTGGTTTTCTGTTTCTCAGGAGCATGTCAGCACATCAGCGAATCACTCACTGACCATTAAACAAAGCGATACATCGTTTTTGTCTTGTACTCTTCGCCGGGTTTAAGGATACTGTTCGGGAACTCAGGATGATTGACTGCGTCCGGGTAGTTTTGTGTCTCAAGAGCGATCCCCGCAAATCTTGTGTAATCCGTACCGTTCTTGCCCTTTTCATCCGGGTAACAGCCTCCGCAATACACCTGAATGCCGCACTGATCGGTCCATACTTCTATAGAAAGACCTGTCTTTTCCCCTTCAAGTTCCAGGACCTTGCGGAATCCTTCTCCGGTGAGGCAGAAGTTGTGATCGTATCCTTTTCCAAAACCGATCAGCCGATCCGTCTCGTCCAGATCTTTTCCGATTTCTTTTGTCTCTCTGAAATCAAAAGGTGTTCCATCAACAGGCAGGTTGACTCCAGTGGGGATAAGCTGCTCATCTACGTCTGTTACACGGTCCGCCATGACCTTCATCTTATGTCCGAGGATAGTTCCTTCTCCCTGACCGTTCAAGTTGAAATAAGTATGGTTCGTGAGATTTACCGGGCAGGGTCTGGACACACTGGCTTTATAGGAAATCGTCAAGGCGCGATCCGCAAAATGATATCTGACCTCAGCCTGCATATCTCCCGGGAATCCTTCCTCGCCGTCCGGCGATTCCACGGTAAAGACCAGATCATCCTCCACCACATCTGCATTCCAGATCTTTTTGTCAAAGCCGAAAGCGCCGCCGTGCAGGCAGTTTCCTCTCTCATTTGCAGTCACAGGATATTCCTGACCGTCAATGGAGAATTTGGCTTTTCCGATCCGGTTTCCGACACGTCCGATGGCGGCGCCTAAATAGCAGGTGCCCGCTTCATATTCTCCGACCGTATCATATCCGAGAGCAACATCGACTGTGCTGCCGTCGTGCGGCAGGCAGATGCTCTGTACCGTAGCACCACGATCCAGCAAAGTCACAGAGGATCCATCCTCATTTACGATCCGATAAGCTGTAACATCTTTGCCTTCCGCGGTTTTGCCGAACAAAAACTTCTCAACCATTTATGGTCACCTCTTCCATCTTTTTGTTGCTTTTATTATGGCACGTCTTCTTTTCTCAAACAAGAAAAAGAGCAGCACCCGATAAGTGCTGCCCTACCATTGAAATCGTTATACGTTCTGTAGTTTTTCTTTCATTTTCTCCACAGCGTTTTCGAATGTCCCATCAAAAATCTGGAACGAAGCGCCGAACATGAGGTTGATCGGTGCATTGTTGTTCTCAACGCTGTAATTATTGGCGTCCAGCATCCTTCCCTGGTTGTTCTCATGGCTTGGGATGCGATCCACCATATTTCTGCCGTCCTCCATCCAGGCAAACAGTTTCTTTCCCAATTGATCTGCCATACCGCATTCAAAAGCGACATCACTGGAAGGCTCATATCCTTCATAGTCGGTCAGATTCGCGAGGATGATATCGCAGTTGCGGACATGCTGCTGATAATGGTCAAACTGATTGTAGACCATCTCCATCACATCGCCGGTATCTTCAAGGACAGGCACTCCCGGAGCAGCATCTGTCGGAACGATCGCGTCGAAGCCCTGCGCTTCAAGCACTTTCTTCATCTCCGCATACTTTTCAGCTGCGTCTTCCTCATAACGGAAGATATCAGCAACGTATACGATCGGCCGGGTTCCACGCGGGATCGTTTGTTTCGGGCTGTCCTTTGTGAGGCTGTATCCCCTCATCGCTTTCTTTTTGCTTTCTTCTTCCAGATCGCACATGTAGGCTTTCAAGGCATCGGAGAAAGTTCCTTCGATAACCTTGCAGGCACCCAAAACACACACGCCAAACGGAAGATCGATATGAGGGAGTTTTCTTCCCTTATAGTCCAGTATCCCGCCATCCACATAGGTTCCTGCGTTGTACTTAACTCCCATCGGTCTCTTGTCACGTGTGAAAGCATAGCACTTGCAGTCATGGCCATACGCCATTCCTACTTCATAGATCGTGCCGCCGTCCGGTTCCGAGCCGCGGAAATTCTCCAAGTCCGCAATGATACCCGTGGATTGGTTGATGCTGTCTCTACAGTTTTTCAGTGTCAGATAGGCGCCGTGCTCCTTGCTTTGCGCAGGAGGTCTCTTATTGTCATTAGGAAGAGTTACAGTGAATCCATAGTACTGCGCTTCTCTTCTTCTCGCCTGCCAGATCTCACCGCCTCTTGGAAAGAAACAGATCGGTCCCGCTACATAAATTCTCTCATCTGTGGTCATCTTATTCCTCTCCTTTCAGCAATTCTGTCATCTGTTTCACCGCTTCTTCGAAATCCATACCGCGGAACAATCTCGTTCCTCCCCACATCATGTTGACCGGATAGCCCTTTTCTTCTGTAGACCAGCCATTGATATCTACAGGACTTCCGCTCTCGGACAGTGTGGAATGTGTCCTTTCCGCCATGGACTCCGGCGACTCAATGTAACCAAACATCTTTTTGTCTTCCAACATGTACGCCATACCGGACTCAAATGCGACATCACTGTCGACTTCATATCCTCTGTGGTCATCCAAAACGCAGAGATAGATGTCACAGTCGCGGACGTGCTGCTGATAGTGGTCAAAACGGTTATATGCCCTCGCATAGGGGTCATCCATCTGTTGCAGGACGGGGACGTTCACGTTGTAGTCGCTCGGTGTATAAGCTTCATAACCATATTTTTCGAGAATGCGCTTCATCTCTGCGTGGCGCTGTTCCGCCTGAGGTCCCCTTCTGCAGTCTCCCACATACACAACTTTCTTTCCTGTCTTTCCGGGATTCTTCTTGGGAGCCTCGAAAGTCTCGACTCTTCCGCGCACAGCTTTCTGTTTGCTCTCCTCTTCAACGTCTTCACGGAACACGCGCAGGCAGTCCGTGAAATCGCCTTCAACGATCTTAGTCGAGCCGACCAGACAATCCGAGAAAGGAAGATCCATATTCATGAGGATCTCTCCGTCTTTGTCCAGGATCCGGTCCAACTCATAAGTGCCGCCGAAATACTTTGCGCCTTGAGCGCGTTTATCTCTCGTATAGGCATAGCACTTCAATCCCAATCCGTATGCCATTCCGATCTCAAAGACCGTTCCTGCATCCGGCATAAAGCCTCTGTGATTCTCGATATTGGCAAGGACAGCCGTGCATTTCCGCATCGAGATATCGCAGTTGTTGATGATCTTCTCTTCTATGCTGTCTCCCGGGACGCTGTCCCAGTTGTCATTGGGAAGTTCTACTACAGCACCGTAGAACTCTGCCTCCTTGCGGTAGCTTTGCCACATGGAGTTTCCTCTGGGATAAAAGCATACCGGTCCGGCGATGTACAAATGCTCTTCATGGATCATGATCTATTTCCCTCTACTTTCGAAAAGGCGGAGGCGTACATCGCCCCCGCCAAAATCATACCTATTATTCTGCTTTCAGATCTTCTGCCATCTTGCGGACGACATCTTCCATAGAACCGTCAAGGAACTTGAAAGAGGATCCGAACATGAGGTTGACAGGAGCGTCAAAGTTCTCGACACCCATATCATTGATGTCCTTGCATCCATTCTCCTCACCTTTGTTCGGCACACGGTCGATCATACGGCCGATGTTATCCATGAAGGCATACATCTTCTTGCGAAGCTGGAATGCCATGCCGCACTCAAAGGAGACGTCCGCGTTTGGTTCGTAGCCATAGAAATCGTTCAGATCAGCAAGGATGATATCACAGTTGCGCACATGCTGCTGATAGCGGTCGAACTCGTTGTAGACCTGAGCATAACGGTCCTCACCGCAATCCAATTCCTCAACACCTGGACATGGATCGGTCGGGACGTATGCTGTAAAGCCATATTTCTCCAAAAGTGCTTTTACTTCCGCATATTTCTCAGGAGCGTTCTCGCTGTAACGGTCGAAATCACAGAAATAAACGATGGGTTTGTCGCTCTTGACGGTCGGCTCAACGGAGAGTTTCTCAACAGCCTTTGCACGTTTTGCCTTATCTTTGGACTCTTCTTTGATATCTGCCATCACGACATTGAGAGCATCAAAATAGTTGCCTTCAATGACCTTGCAGGATCCGAGGATATCTACCGAGAAAGGCAGATCGTAATTCGGAACTTTTCTTCCCTTTTCATCGAACAATTCGTCCGCTGTCCAGCATCCGCCGGAGAACTTCTCGCCTGTGGAACGGATATCGCGGGTGTAAGCGTAGCATTTCGCTTCTTTCGCATATGCCATTCCTACCTCGAAGATCGTTCCGCCATCCGGGCTGTAGCCGCGATAGTTATCCAGGTTGGCGATGATGATCGTGGAAGCATCCATGGAATCTGCGCAGTTCTTCAGAATATTTGCACCGCGCTCCTTCTTCGTCTGCTGATCCCACGGTTTCTCCTTCGCTTTCTCTTCATCTGGCTTCGGGTCTCCGGGAAGAGCGACCTTAAAGCCGTGATAAAGGGAAAACTCCCTGTAGGCTTGCAGCGTATTTCCGCCTCTCGGCCAGAAACAGTTTGGACCTGCAATATACAAACTCTCGTCCTTGTTCATAGTAACCTCCATAACTGTATTTTCTCTTATTACATTTTACTTCTCATGAAAGTGCAAAGTAAATTGACAGACTGCGTGAAAAAAACGGATTCTCTTTGTTGCTTTTGACGTGTGCTCAGGCGTGTTTCTTCTCCTTGTACATAAATTGATAGATGAAATATGTCGCAAATCCGAAGAAGATCGGGATGACCATAGCGACGAAGAAAGAAACGTTGTCCGCGATCAGGTTCATGATCGGTGTCGCAACCAGATAGGCGATACCGGATGCAAATCCTGTGGCAGCGTTAGCGGAAGAGGAGTGATCCGGATACTCATCACAGGTCAGCACGATCGTCATCGTGTACGCACTTCCGCTGATCACACCGCTTGCGAACATCAGAACCATCCACACGATCGGTTTATCGACGAGCAAGCAGGTCAAACTGCACACTGTGCAGAACAAGGATTGAAATCTCAGATATTTGATCGGATTGAGCCTCGGAGCCAAGGGAATATAAAGGAACCGGCTCACCATCTGTCCCACGGTATAACAGGTCAGGATAAAATTGCGAAGAGCGGTCGTGTATACGTCCGGATTTGTGAAACTGAAATAAGTAGGAAGCATCCCGGAGAAATAGCCGTAAAACGCCATCGTAATACCGGAAACGATCAGGGCGAGCATGTTCCTGCTGCGGATCATCTCAGATATGGACAGTTTTCCGACTTCCTCCGCTTCTTTTTCTACAGAAGCCTCGACCGATGGTTTTTTCACCAGGAGGAGGATGAGGAAATAACTGATGGCGGTGAGGAGAAAGAAGAACCCGGTGATCTTATAACTTCCGCTCCAATCGATCTTGAGAACTTCAAGAACGATCGTATTGAAAGTCGGAGCCACTGCGCTCCCCACGGCAAACAGTGTATAGAGGATCCCTATGTAGCGACCTCTCTGTTCACCATAGAGATCGCTGACATAAGCGGTGGTGAGATTGTCGATCCAATAGCCCACCATGCCGTTCACGCAGTTGGCGATCAGGTATAAGCCCATGGCAGGCGCGGACCCGATGACCAGCAATGCAGCTGTGATGATAAAACACAAAATTGCCAGAAGTCTCGCTTTATCGTATCGGTCTGCAAGACGGATGATCAGCAGGTTGATCAATAAGTTGCCGATACTTGAGGAGATCGTAAACAAGGAGGACTCCGTCAGTGTTGCACCGTAATGCCGGATGATAAACGGAGCCAGACTGCTGTACATGGAACTGGAGAGTGAGAACGCAAACATCATCACACAGCAGTACACCATGAAAATCTTTATCTTTGCCTGATTTGAAACCTCTTTATACATCAGAATATCACCTATACTATTTTTTCTTATTCTAGCAAAGCGCCTTGACAACTACATATGACACATGTCATATTACTCATATTAAGGAGATCAATATCATGCGCAAGATCAGTTTTCCGGACGGTTCCGACGAAATACTGACCCGGTACGGGATATCCCGTGATCAGGTCACGCCAGTTTCCTTTCAAAAAGGAGAAACGATCCTGGAGCAGGGATATCCTGTTCCCGCCCTCTACTTTGTGGTGTCCGGCACCACAAGGATCCAGACCTACAGTGTAGATGGCAGATTGCTTTCATTCGGGGGTGCCGGAAGAGGCTCTGCGTTCGGAGAGATGGAACTTCTTCTGGGCGAGGAGAATTCCTACAATACAGTCCTGGTATTGACAAAAACAATCTGCCTCGCCCTTCCTTTCCCTGTTGCCAAAAGCCTGGTCCACACGAATGCCACGCTTGCTTACCAACTCGGTCACAACGCAGCGATCATTTGGTGGCACAGGAATAAGAATTATGTTTCCGCCCTTTCCGCAGATGCTCTGACAAGACTCTGCTCTTTCCTGCTCCAAAATGAGGACAATGATGTGATCCGTGTGCCGCTTACGGAGATCACCTATGCGATCAGCACCAGTTACCGCCACCTGATGCGTTTGATACGTTCCCTGACGGAGGAAGGCATCCTGGAGAAAAAAGGAAAATACTATTGCATCGTCAACAGGGATGAACTCGTCCTCCTGTCTCAGGTATGATCGAAGACTTGAAAAAGAGGTGTCACCAAAATGGTGGCACCTCCGGTTGTTATTGGGGATTTCTTTAGAATTTCGGTACAACAACACCTGCATAGTTGTCTTCGATGAATTTGCGCACTTTATCTGTGCGGAGAGCATCGGCAAGTGCAAGAACGGCAGGATTGTTTTCATTGCCCTCTTTTACAACAAGGACGTTTCCGTAGATATTTGCCGCTTCAGAATCCTTGTCCTCAAACGCAAGAGCATCTTTTGCACTGAGACCTGCCTGTACAGCATAGTTGCCATTGATGACAGCCAGATCCAGGTCTTCCAGATGTGCGGTCAACTGGGCTGCTTCGATCTCTTCGATCTTGAGATTTTTCGGATTGGAAGTGATATCAAGAACGGTTGCGTTCAATCCAGCGTTGGGATCCAATGTGAGAAGCCCGCTCGCTTCAAGAAGCAGAAGAGCTCTGGCCTCATTTGTCGCGTCGTTCGGCACACCAATGACTGCACCGTCTGCGACATCGAGCGAATTGCTCTTTCCGGTATAGATACCAAGAGGCTCATAGTGGATGACAGCTACCGAAACAAGGTGTGTTCCTCTTGTTGCGTTGAAGTCCTCCAGATACGGTGTGTGCTGGAAGTAGTTGGCATCGAGGCTTCCATCCTCAGTGCTCGTATTGGGAAGGACATAATCGTCAAACTCGACGATCTGAAGATCGATCCCCTGAGCAGCAAGGTCGTCTTTTACAACTTCAAGGATCTCCGCGTGCGGGGACGGGGATGCACCGACTTTCAACACGACGGTTTCGGAAGATGTGTTTCCGCCGGATGTTTGGCTGCCGCAGCTTACGAGTGCAAATGCAAGCACAAGTGTCAACAGAATTGCAGTTAGTTTTTTCATTTTTCTATCTCCTTATTCTTTAATAGTTAACGTGAATTGGTTTCTTCGGAAGCAGCGCCGCCGCGTATCGTCTTGTCCAGCTTAACGGAAAGCCGCTCCCCTATTTTTTGTATGATCTGTACTAACAGAACCAGAAGGACTACCATGACATACATGATATTCGCCTGTCCTCTGTAGTAACCGTAATTGATAGCGATGGCTCCAAGACCGCTTCCGCCGAAGGCACCCGCCATAGCGGAGAATCCCAGTGTCGTGATGGTAGCGCTCGCGACGCCGCTGATCAGCGATGGAAGAGCTTCCGGAAGAAGGACTTTTCTTATGATCTGCCAGGTCGAAGCTCCCATGCTTCTCGCTGCTTCGACCACTCCGCTGTCCACCCCTTTTACAGAACTCTCAACGGAACGTGCCACGAGAGGAGCTGAAGCAACTACCAGGGGAACGATGGTCGCGGTGGAACCGATCGAAGTTCCTGTGACAAATCTTGTAAAAGGTATGATAGCCACCGCCAGGATGATGAATGGAACCGAACGCAGGAAGTTTACGATACCGCCAAGTGTAAGGTTTACCCCCCTGTTGGGTCGGATCCCTTCGCGTGAACTGATCGCCAGGATCAAACCTGCGGGCAACCCGATTATGTAAGAGAAAAGAGTGGCAAAAAAAGTCATGTACAAGCTTTCGCTGAGGCCGGTTCCGATCAAGGAAAGCATTTTTGAATCGATCATCACTCACCCTCCGTATACGAAATCTTTTCCTGATCCAGATAGGCCAACATTCGTTCCGCTACCGCTTCATTCTCAGGGAGCTGAAGGATCATCTGTCCTACGGTCTTGCCTTCGATCAGTTTCGTATCGGCAGCAAGGATGCTCACCGCTTCTCCGCAAGCCAGCACCATATTGGCGACGATCGGCTTATCCGTCGATGTTCCGTCAAATGCCAGTCTCAAAGTCCGCTTCCCGCCTCGGAAGGTCTCTGTCTTTTCCCCTTGAGGGAAGATGAGCTGTCTCGCTGCAGAAGTCTTAGGATGTCGGAACACCTCGCTGACTTCGCCGCTTTCAACGACTTTGCTGTCTGCCAGGATAGCGACTCTAGAACAGATCCTTTCGATGACTTTCATCTCGTGCGTGATCACTACGATCGTCACCCCAAGTTCTCTGTTGATCTCCTGAAGGAGTTCCAGGATCTGAAGCGTTGTCTTCGGGTCCAGAGCGGAAGTCGCCTCGTCACAAAGCAGGACTTTAGGTTCGTTCGCCAGTGCTCTTGCTATCGCGACCCTCTGCTGCATTCCTCCGGACAGTTGTGACGGATAGGCATCTGCGCGGTCTCCAAGACCGACTGTTTCAAGCAGTTTCCCCGCTCTCTTTCTCGCCTCTTCCTTTTTCACCCCAGCGATCTCAAGAGGAAAGCACACGTTTTCCAGCGCCGTTCTTTGCTGAAGAAGGTTGAAGTGCTGAAAGATCATTCCGATCTTTCTCCTCGCCCCGAGAAGTTCTCCTTCCCCAAGTTTCGCCAGGTTCTTCCCGTCCACAACAACGGATCCCTCCGTTGGAACTTCCAGGAGATTGATACATCGCACCAGGGTGCTCTTACCAGCTCCTGATAGACCGATGATACCGAAGATCTCACCTTCACGGACACTCAGCGAGATCCCATCCAAAGCAGTTACGGTTCCGTTTCCGTCTGCATAGACTTTTCTCAGTCCATCGATCTCAATTATATTTTTGATCTGATCTGACATGCTCCTCCTAACAAAAAAACTGCCGTCCATACAAGGACGACAGTAACAGCCGTGATACCACCTTGGTTTATCTGTCCTTCACAGAACAGACCTCATGGAGTGCCAACACACCCCGGCGCGATTACGGGCGCACCCGTCACGACCTAAATATCAGCCGTGCGGCTCCGAGACCATGTTCCGCTGTTCTGTCCGCATCCCTTTTCAGCTACCGGGACTCTCTGTGGCTTCCGTCACCAGCGTACTCTTCTCTTCTTTGCCTTTGCGTTATTGAAACATTGGGATTATTCTAAACCTCTTGAAACACCCCCGTCAAGAGGTTTTCGAAAAAATCTTTGTCCATTTAAAGCGATTAATTGCTGGAGCCCCGAAGGATCTCTGCCAATTGCCGGAAAAGTTCAATATCCTCCCCGGAAAGTCTGAAGTTGGCACGGATGCTCTTTCCGTCCGGATCCGTAACTGTCAGGTCGAAAACAGAACCTTCCTTTACATAGCCTCCTCGCACCGCTTTCCCAAAAGCAATGATCTTCGGATGAGCCTCTCTGAATTTTTCCCACATTCCTTTCACACGAAGGACGTCCAATGGATTGATCATGGTCTTTTCCTCTTATTCGTTTCCCGTTTCTCCGCCGGCATCCTCCGGTATCGGTTCCGGATCCGGAGCTTCCGCGACAGTGAGTTTTAGTGTATTGGAAGTAAGGAACTCCATGCCCGCTTCCGCGTTCTGCTTAAACACAAGACCGGGATATACTTCTGAAGTCTTCTCATAGATGAGTTCCACCTGCAGCCCCAGGCTTTCCGCCAACACCTTGGCGTTCATGTAATACAGACCGTCAAAATCCGGCAGAATGACCGTCTTCGGTGAATCTCTGTTTACATACAGAAGGATGACTCTGTCGTCTTCCGTCAGTCCTGTTCCCGGCTGCGGATCCTGCCCGATGATGAGACCGGATCTTTGAGAAGGATCGTAGGAACTGATCAGCACATAATCAAATTGAAGGGTATCGTATTCCACATCCTCCACCATCGTTCCGATGTAATTCGGAGCGGGCACAGTGACTTGTCCTGTTTGGGAATGAAGTTGCTCCTCGATTTGCTGTTCCCGTCTTTTCTGTTCGATACCGTTGATGAACCCACCGATCACATAGACCAGGATCATCACGACGAATAAGGAGACAGAAAGGATCGCAAGCATGCTCCAAAAACTCTTTTTCTTCTCTTCGATCTCTTCCTCAGAGTGTATCCTCTTTTTCCCTTTCGACTTTACCTCGGTCTCCTCTTCCACGTCCTCATCGTGTTCCTCTGTGACGTGAAGATCATAATCCGGATACTCCCCCTTGAGCGCAGCCGAAAACTCCGCGATCGTTCCGGTCCTCTTATCGGGATCCACGAGCATAGCGTGCCAAACGGCGTTGGACACCTCCCAGGGTATGGATTCATTCAGTTCTTTAGGCGTAGCCAATGTATCATAGTTGGCGCGCTGTCTGGCGTCCTGCGGGACAGTGCCCACCATGCTGCGGTAAAAGACAGCCCCCATGCTGTATACATCGCTGGCAAGCGTCAGTTTTTTTCCGTTCTCCGCTTCAGGAGAAACATATCCGTTCGTTCCGTTGGAAGGCGCATACGGATCCGTAGAAAAGCCTGTGAGACAGACATCTCCGTTCCTGTTCACCATGATATTATCCGGGGAGATACTTCCGTGGATAACGTTCTGGCTCTGAAGGAACTCCAGACCACGAAGGACCGGTGCAAGCACGATCTGCGCCTGCTCCGCGGAAAGGACTCCGCCATTGAATTTCAGGAGTTCTCTCAGTGACATCCCTTCGAATTTTGCGAACACGACATATCCCGTCCCATTCTGTACGAACGAATCGATAAACTTGGGAACTGCCGCATCTTGCGGAGCATGATCAAACTTGGCGTAAAACTGGATAAACTTTGCTAGACCGTCTTTATATTTTTTGGTCGCATCCTGGGCAGCCTGCAAAAGAAGTTCTCCTGGCGCGCGAACAGCACCGCCTGCGGGTAAATACTCCATAACGACGCATCGTTCCATTCCTTTCACGTCGTAACCGGCATATTCCACGCAGTCAGCCTGAACCGCTTCTATCCTGCCGACAAGAAATCTCCCTTTATTCAAACGAGTACCGATCGGCAGTGCTCCCTCCGCATTCTGTTGGCTGCCATTGTAGCCGCAATGCGGACATGCAGCTGCGTCCTCCGGGACAGGCTGCATACAACACATGCATCTCTTTTTCTCAGACATCAATTCTCCTTTGCAGAAAAAGGCGACAGCCCGTCGCCTTTTCTAGGATCCTTATGGTAGATCGTCTTCGTTTTCAAGGTTGTGCCAGACTCCCTGGACATCATCGTCCTCATCCAGCAACTCGATCATCAACCCAAAGTTTTTCAACTGCTCTTCGTCATTGAGCGTCGTATAGGTGGACGGTACGTAAGCCACCTCGGCAGACGAGAAATGATAGCCCTTATTCTCGAGTTCTTCCGCTACCTTGACCAGGTCATTCGGTACCGTGGTCACTTCCGCTTCCGTGATCTCTTCTTCATCTTCATCGATCTCGATGTCATCGACACCATCGATCTCCATAGCTTCTTCAAAGAGTTTATCGCTATCCAGCCCGTCCTCGTCCTCAATGATGATGCGCCCTTTCTGGGTGAACATGTAGGAAACACATCCATTCGTTCCCAGGTTTCCACCGTATTTATCGAAGAGGTGGCGGACCGTGGCCGCTGTGCGGTTGCGGTTATCTGTAAGGGTCTCCACAATGACTGCTACGCCGCCCGTTCCGTATCCTTCATAAAGGATCTTCTCGTAAGAAGCTGTATCACTGGAAGCCTTGTCGATAACGCGTTTGATGTTATCGTTCGGGACGTTGTTTGCTTTTGCTTTTGAAATGGCATCGCGGAGTCTGGAGTTCGTATTGGGGTCTGCGCTCCCACCCTCCTTGACTGCTACTGCGATCTCACGTGCAAATCTGGTGAAGATCTTCGCCTTTGCGCCGTCTGCCTTCTCTTTCTTTCTCTTGATGTTATTCCATTTGGAATGTCCTGACATATTCATTCCCCCCAATTCAGGCAAATTTCACACTGTATTATAAACGATAACCCTTTTCTCTTTCAATATTTCCCAACAAAAACCCGCCAAAGGCGGGTAATGTCTGAAAATCTTTAATTCAGTATTACGGCAAACAGTTCCCGTATTCGCTCGTTCTGACCGGAAAGATACAGGTACCCAAACATAGCTTCCACCCCTGTCGCCGTGCGGTACGCCGCAGGATCCGCGTTTTTAGATGCCATGACTTTGTTCGCATTTCTTCCGCGCCGCACGAAATCCAGTTCCTCTTCCGTAAGGATCTCCTGGATCTGTTCAAACGCCTTTTGCTGAGATTCGGCACGGACGTATTCAACACACATCGCATGAAGTTTTCCGGCGGGAGCGTCATGATGCAAAGAGATATGCTCCCTCACCATGAGTTCATAGACGGCGTCCCCTACAAAAGCCAGTTCCACCGGGCTTTTCTGCTTGATCTCATGCAGAGTTTTTATTTCTTCATCAGGTAATGTAATCAAACTGGTAATCTCCTATGTGAATCGAATCGCCCTCCTGAACGCCCAGTTCTTCCAGTTTATCCAAGATCCCGGAATCTGCCAGAGCATTCTGGAAATACATCAGGGATTCGTAATCCTCGATATTGCTCTGCATAAGGATCCTCTCCAGCCACGGAGCGATGATCTCCCATTCGCCGGAGCCGTCCCTTTCGATCTGGAAATCCCTGTCTCTCGTCTTTTTCTCGGGTTTCACGAAATCCGGCTCATATTTCTTCACAGGAGGCAGTTTGGAAAGCGCTTCCGCACATGCGGCAACGACAGCTTGTGTTCCCTCTGTCGTGATCGCGGACATGAAGAAACAGGGGATCTCTTTTTCCGCGAGATAGGAGCGGAATCTTTCAATAGAATCCTCATCTGCCAGATCGATCTTGTTTCCCACGACGATCTGCTGGCGGGATGCCAGTTCTGCATTGAACGCGGAGAGTTCCGCGTTGATCTGCTCAAAATCGCTGATCGGATCTCTTCCTTCGCTTCCGGATACGTCCACGATGTGCACAAGAAGTCTGCACCGCTCGATATGACGGAGAAAATCGTATCCAAGGCCGATCCCCTTTGAAGCACCTTCAATAAGACCGGGTATGTCCGCAGCGACAAACGACGTGTCCTTGAATTTCACAACACCGAGATTGGGGCTGAGCGTCGTAAAGTGATAGTTCGCGATCTTCGGCTTTGCGTTGGAAACGACAGACAGAAGCGTCGACTTCCCAACATTGGGGAAACCGATCAATCCAACGTCCGCGATCAATTTCAGTTCGAGAGAGATATCATATGCCTCCCCCTGTGTGCCGGTCTTGGCAAACCTGGGGATCTGCCTGGTCGGCGTAGCGAATTTTGCGTTGCCAAACCCGCCTCTGCCGCCTTTGCAGATCAGCACAGGCTCATCACTGGAAACATCAGCCATGATCTGCCCGCTCTCATACTCACGGACTATGGTCCCCCTGGGCACCTTGAGGATCAGATCTTCAGCGCTCTTGCCGTGGCAGCGGTTCCCTCTTCCGTTCTCGCCGTCTTCCGCCTGATACTTCTTTCTGTATTTGTAATCCGCCAAAGTGGAGAGATGATCATCAGCAACGAGGTAGATGCTTCCCCCGTTTCCACCGTCTCCGCCGTCCGGTCCTCCTGCCGCAACATATTTTTCCCGGTGAAAACTCACCGCACCGTCGCCGCCCTTTCCCGCAACGAACCGGATCCTAGCCTTGTCTATAAACATAATCGTTAATCCTCATGAAAAAATCCCGCGTTATTAGCGCGGGATCCTTTTTGCAGTTAGTTCAGTACGTTGACCTTCTTGCGGTCTTTTCCATAACGGGTGAACTTTACCTTTCCGTCTGCAAGAGCATACAGTGTATCATCCGAACCGATGCCTACATTGAGACCTGGATGAATGTGTGTTCCGCGCTGACGAACAAGGATGTTGCCTGCAAGAACGAACTGTCCGTCCGCTCTCTTGACACCGAGGCGCTTAGACTCGGAGTCTCTGCCGTTCTTTGTAGATCCTACACCTTTTTTATGTGCCATTAGTAGATACCCTCCGTTCCTTAAGCGTTGATTGCGGTAATTTCAACCTTTGTGTAGCTCTGACGATGACCGAGTTTTCTCTTCTCGTTCTTCTTGGCCTTGTAAGTGAAGACTGTGATCTTCTTGGAACGACCCTGCTTCAGAACTTTTCCGGTTACTGTGGCGCCCTTAACAGTAGGAGTGCCGATCTTGGCTTTCTTCTCACCGCCGAGTGCGAGAACTTCTTCAAAAGTAACTTCTGCGCCTTCCTCGGCATTGAGCTTCTCGACGAATACGACGTCGCCCTGCTCGACTTTGTACTGCTTGCCGCCGGTTTTAATGACTGCGTACATTTTTTACCTCTTGTCTTTTATTTTCAGACTCGCTGACCCAGGCGGCGTTTTCGCGCACTTTAAAAGAGCCTGTTACATGCGGCTTAGATATTATATCGAATCCCAATTCCTGTGTCAACAGCGTTTTTTCTCGAAAATACAGTGCTTTTCGGGCTTTTCTTCCCTTAGATTTTCGAGAAAAAAGGAGGGGAGGATCGAAACAGGATCTCCCCTCCATACCCTTTCAAAAAGCCGTCAGGACAATTCAAACATACCAGTGTAAAGCTGATAATAACGTCCCTTGTCTGCGATCAGGCTGTCATGGTCACCGCGCTCGATGATCTTGCCGTGCTCCAACACCATGATAGCATTGGAATTGCGGACTGTAGACAGTCTGTGAGCGATAACGAAAACGGTCCTTCCTTTCATCAATCCATCCATACCCAGCTCGATCAGGCGCTCCGTACGTGTATCGATGGAACTGGTCGCCTCGTCCAGGATCAGCACAGGAGGATCCGCAACAGCTGCTCTCGCGATAGCAAGGAGCTGCCTCTGACCCTGAGACAGATTCTCTCCGTCTCCTGTGATCATCGTCTGATATCCCTGTGGGAGGTGGCTGATGAAGAAATCGGCATTCGCCAGTTTTGCCGCCGCTATGCACTCGTCATCCGTGGCATCCAGACGTCCGTAACGAATGTTGTCCATGACTGTTCCCGTGAACAGATGGGTATCCTGAAGAACCATGGCCAAAGAATGGCGCAGATCGTCTTTTTTGATCTTTTTGACATCGAAGCCATCATAGGTGATAGTGCCTTCCTGAACATCGTAGAACCGATTGATCAGGTTGGTGATCGTAGTCTTCCCCGCACCGGTAGATCCAACAAAAGCGATCTTCTGACCGGGTTTTGCATAGAGGCTGATATCGTTGAGGACCGGATGACCCTCTTCATAGGCAAAAGTGACATGATCGAAACGGACATCGCCTTTCAGCAGACGGATCGACGTAGATCCGTCTTCCAGAGTCTCTTTCCAACCCCAGATATCTGTTCTCTCCTCTGTCTCAAGAAGTTCACCGTTGGGACCGTATTTGACGTTGACCAACGTGATGGTGCCTTCATCCACCTCGGGGTCTGCGTCCAGCAACGCGAAAATGCGTTCCGCACCGGCAAGAGCGTTGAGGATCGTACTGGCCTGCTGTGTGATCATATTCAACGGCTGGGTGACCGTTCTGGAGTATTGGAGGAAGGATCCGATCGTTCCGACGTCCATCGTCCCGGAGATCACCATTCCAGCGCCTACAACAGAGATGATCGCGTATTGTAGGTAGGCAAGGTTTCCGGTGAGCGGCCACATGATGCCGCCGAGGAATTGCGCGTTTGAAGCACAGCGGTTCAATTCATCGTTTAGACCATCGAAATCATGGATGGCTGTATCCTCATGATTGAAGACCTTGATGACCTTCTGACCGTCGATCATCTCCTGAATATATCCGTTCACCTCACCGGTCACTCTCTGCTGCTTTATGAAATAACTTACGGAATGTTTGGTGATCACACGCAACGCAAGCGTCATAATGATCAGCATCACAATGACGATCAGCATGAGTTTCCATGAGAGGAAAAGCATGGTGATGAATACGCCAACGAACGTGATGACAGAGCTGAGCAACTGCGGCATGCTCTGGGAAAGCATCATGCGAAGCGTTCCGATATCATTTGTGAACCGGCTCATCATATCGCCGGTGGAATGTGTATCGTAATATTTCAGCGGAAGCGTCTGCATATGATCGAACACGTTTGTGCGGATCTTCTCCTGAACTTTCGCTGCCATATCGCCGAGCAGCCTGCGCTGGAAGTAGGTGGCAACCGTTCCGGCGATGTAGATAGCAAGCATCGTCAAAAGGATCTGGATCAAGCGGGTCAGGTCCGGGTTCTCATGCCCAATGAACGGTATGATCGCCTCGTTGATGATCGGTTTCAAAAAATAGTTGCTCGCAACATTCGCCAGCGAAGAAATCGCAACACAAATGAGACCGATGGCGATCGGAACGATATAATCCTTGAAATACACAAGGAGCCTTTTAAAAGTACCTACGGCGTCCTTCGGTTTCTCGACACCGCGTCCCCTCGGTCCTCTTGGCGGGCGCGGGACATTCGTGCTCTTCTCAGCCATTTTCCGATGCTCCTTTCTGTTGAGATTCATATACTTCGCGGTAGATCTTGTTCGTCTTCATCAGATTGTCCGGTGTGTCGAAACCATCAATCCTTCCGTTATCCAGAACGATGACTCTGTCCGCATCGTGAACAGAGGAGATCCTCTGCGCAATGATGAATGTTGTGGTATCGGCGATCTGTCTGCGCATCGCTTCACGTATCGCCCGGTCTGTAGCTGTATCCACTGCGCTCGTGCTGTCGTCCAGGATCAGTATCTTCGGACGTTTCAAAAGCGCGCGGGCGATGCAGAGTCTCTGTTTCTGCCCGCCGGAAACGTTGACACCGCCCTGACCGAGCTCTGTGTCGTATCCATTGGGAAATTCCATGATGAAGTCGTGAGCGTTTGCCGCCTTGCAGGCTTCGATCACTTCTTCATCCGTTGCATTCTCGTTGCCCCATTTGAGGTTGTCACGGATCGTTCCGGAGAAAAGCAGGTTTTTCTGCAGCACCATCGAACACGCGTCTCGGAGGGTCTCCAGTTTATAATCCTTGATATTTCTGCCGCCGACCTCGATAGCGCCGGTACTGACGTCATACAGTCTCGGAATGAGCTGTACCAGGGTGGACTTTGCCGAACCTGTACCTCCGATAATGCCTATGACTTCCCCGGATTTGATATCCAGATTGATATCGGAAAGGATATAGTTGTCACTGTCCTTCTTATAGGTGAAATTGACATGATCGAACTTTACAGATCCATCTTCGGGAACCAGATCGGGATCCGCTTCCTCATCGGAGATATCCGGCACTTCTTCCAGGACTTCGATGATACGATCCACAGATGCACCGGCCATGATGATCATCATGAACACCATGGATAACATATTCAGGTTGAACAGGATCTGGCGGATGTACTGAATAAAGGTGAGAAACTCACCGGTCTGCATCGTTCCTGCGATCATCTGCTTTCCACCGAACCAGCATATCGCAAGCGTCGTCCCGTAGATGACCATGTCCAAAGCCGGGCCGGTCAGGATGACGACATGCTCCGCACGCAACTGAGCCTGGCGGATACCGCCAGCTGCCGCCTGGAACTTTTCGTTCTCCTTGTCTTTACGAACAAAAGCCTTTACGACGCGAATACCGGTCAGGTTCTCTTCGATGATGGCGTTCACAGTGTCGAACTTGTCCATCATCGCCATGAAGAACGGGTGCGCTTTCGTCGACACGATGTACACTGAGAGTCCCAGGATCGGTATCGCTACAAGGAAGACCCTGCAGAGACCCCGGTTGATCCGGAAAGACATGACAGTGGCAAACACGATCATGACCGGATTGCGGAACAACATGTGTATGATGCTCCGAAAAGCGTTTTCAAGCTGGGCGACGTCTGTTGTCAGACGTGTCACAAGAGAACTGGTAGAAAAGCGGTCCACATTCGCAAATGAAAAATCCTGGATCTTACGGAACATCGCAGCGCGGAGGTTCCTCCCGAATCCACTGGTCGCTTTTGAGGTGGCCCACTGGCTGATGATTCCGAGACCTAGCGACACGATCGCGCAGACGATCATCCGGATACCAAGAGAGATCACCAGATTCCTGTCTTTCAGAGCGATTCCCTCGTCAATGATCTTACTCATTAAATAAGGAATATAGACTTCCATCGCCACTTCGCCCATAGTCAAAACGGGAGCCAGTATCGTGGGAAACCAATATCCCTTGATGTAAGGAGCTAACTTTTTGACCATATTTTTTTCAATTACTCCTTTCTTTCTTCGCGCATATCCTGAGAGCAAACTTCATCTCTATACGGTTTCAAATTGTAGTAGATCCTGTCCACGAATCCTTCGAGGACCTCAAGTTCCTCATCCGAAAACCCTTTAAAGGACAGCTCCGCATTTTTGTCGATGACACGCATGAAAGACTCACCGTTCCTTCTGCCCTTATCCGTCACGAAAAGATGATATCTTCTCAGATTTTCCGGATCTGTCTCTTTTGTGATCAGACCGATCTCCTGAAGTCTTTTCGTGGAAAGGGTGATCGCGGCAGGAGTCTGTGACAATGCCTCCGCAATATCCCTCTGCGAACATCCCGGATGCTTTGCGATATAGCGAAGCACCCTGTGCTGACCCAAATAGACACCGTTTTCATCCGCTTCCCGATTGATCAATGAACGACGTATACCTACAAGCCGATCCATCTTCCAACCCAGCCTTACGATTCCTTCATTATCCATTTGTTTTCTCTCCAAAAATATTAAGCGCTTTACTGTTTTGTACTTAACATTTAGTAGTTTATACCTTTCCCATATATGTGTCAACAGAAAACGGGAGCATGAAAGCTCCCGCTGCTATTCGGATCGAATTCTCTAAACACTTCTGACGGATATATCTCCTGTCGAATATCTGTGCACCTTTCCCTCTTCCAGAACAAGAAGCGCACCATCCTCCTCGACATCGATCGCTTTGCCCTGTCTTTCTCTGCCGTCCACCACATAGCAGATGTCGGTTCCCAGTGTCACACACATTTTTTTGTATGCAGTCAGGATCTTCTCTGATTCCCGGACCAGCAAAAAGAAATGCCCATAGATGGCAGCGGCAAGCTCGCTTGCTGACTCCACATCCACTTCCAATGCACCGGCAGTCAGGGAGATCTCCTCAGGAAAACCGTTCTTCGGTGTTCTGAGGTTGATCCCTATCCCAACGATAACTGTCCCTGATGAGACTCGTTCGCATAGGATCCCTCCGACTTTTTTCCCATCCTTCTGCAGATCATTGACCCATTTCAATCCGACATGGATCCCGTACACTTCCTCAATGGCAGCTACCGATGCCACGCCTGCCGCAAGCGTCATCTGTGTCTCAGGATCGGCAGCAGGAACCGTAAAAGTCAGATAAAATCCTGTCTCATCCGGAGAAAAGAAAGAACGTCCATGACTTCCTTTCCCTTTTGTCTGCTGATCTGCCGCTATGAGATAGTCACCGACCTTTTCCTCCAACAGAGTTCTCGCAACGTCGTTCGTTGAAGTCGTCTGCGGAAGGACCAGAACCTCCGGGAACAGCCCTTTTCTGCGCAAATTTTCTTCGATCTTATTCTTGTGAAAACTCATAGCGATCTTTCCTTGCTTTTCCAAATACTTATAATGTATAATTCTACAGCAATTATTATATTCATATATGGTTTTTCCGCAAATAAGGAGAATTTATGAGATATTTTACGAGTGAACAGATCGCATGTGGACATCCGGATAAAGTCTGCGACCGCATCGCAGATACCCTCTTGGACGCATATCGCAGCGGCGATCCTTCCAGCAGAGTAGCCATCGAAGTTTTGATGAAGAATGATCTGATCGTGCTCGCTGGAGAAGTTACCAGTTCAGCCCAGATCGACATCGAGAAGACCGTACAGACCGCTTTGGATTACGTTGGTCTGAAAGAAAAATATACGATCCAGAACCACATCTTCAAGCAGAGTCCGGATATCGCTATGGGCGTTGACACCGGTGGTGCAGGAGATCAGGGGATCATGTTCGGATTTGCGTGCAATGAGACTCCGGAGTGCCTTCCGCTCTCCTATATGCTGGCGACTGCTGTTCTGAAAGAACTGAGAGAGTTGAACGATCCCAATCTTGGAGCAGACGCGAAATCCCAGGTCACTGTTGCCTATGGAGAAGACGGATCTGTCTCCATCGATACCTTCCTTGTATCCACACAGCACTGTGAGGCTATCACGGAAGCGGATGTACGTGAGATCGTCGAACCTCTGATGAAGAAAGTGGCACGTGAATATGGAATGAATGAGGACTTTAAAGTTCTCGTCAATCCGACAGGACGCTTCGTGATCGGCGGAAGTTTCGGCGATGCCGGTGTTACCGGACGCAAGATCATCTGTGACACCTATGGCGGTGGCGGAAGACACGGCGGCGGCGCGTTCTCAGGGAAAGATGCAACGAAGGTAGACCGCACAGCTGCATACATGGCACGCTATCTAGCCAAGAGCCTGCTGAAAAAGCACGGCTTCCACAGCGTAGAAGTTCAGCTTGCCTATGTCATCGGTCTCGCGGACCCCTGCTCTGCAGCAGTGTGGGCAGATGGTGAATGGCGCGAAGATCTGGAACAGGAGATCCGCAGCGGATATGACCTGACCCCCAGAGGGATCATTTCCTTCCTCGGTCTGAACAAGGTCAAGTTCAGCGATGTCTCCTCCTATGGTCACTTCACCAATCAGGATATGCCGTGGGAAAAGGTCTGATCCAAATAACTGTTCTTTAAAAGGGAGTGCGCTGCACTCCCTTTTAGGTTTATATTGATCGTTTTTACCGATTCCTCATGCGGAATCTCCATCTGCGGAATGCGCTGATGATATCTTCCCAGAAAAACAGTACAAGAGGCACCAGGGATGCCAGCATATTCAGTCGAAGCCCCGGGAAAGATATGAATTCATACAGGTAGAACAGAGCATCGATGAGAGCGATCCATTTCGCTTTTAGAGGGATGATATAGAACAGCAGGAGCTGGAAATCCGGATACAACATCGAAAAGGCAAAAAACAGCGTCAGGTTCAGGAAATAACTGGTTCCAAAACCTGTAAAAACAGATGCCACGATATTGCAGATCATTCCGATCAGGTAGTAGCAGTTAAAATTAAAACTGCCCCACTCGTTCTCCAGCGTTCCCCCGATGAAATAGTAAAAATAGACGGAGATCAAAAGAGACAGCAAAGAACTGCTCTCCGGCACGAAGACAAAGGTCAGAACACGCCAGATCTGTCCGTGCATCACATCAGACCAGGACAGCCACAACAGATCGCTTGCCCATCCTCTTGTAAGAAGATCCGCAAAAAACACGATCACCTGCCCAGCACAGATCACAAGCATCAGATTCTCTATCGTATACCGTCCAAATTTGTCCCTCAGTCGAGATAATAAACGCCTCATGGTAAAAATCCTTCTCTAAATGTTTCAGACATTATAATACATCACCGTGTTGAAATCATAATGGATTTGTGAACATCGGGAGAAGAACCGGCTTCTCAGCCGGTTCCGTATAGGATCTCCACAAGTTCACTGTCTTTATCCAGGACCAATACTTTTCTTCCAGAACCCTTCATCGAGGACTTCAGAGATTCCAAACCGCGCATGTATTCATAGAACTCCGCTTTCTCAGGGCTGTTGTAAGCTTCCTGAAGGATCTTCAGATATTCCTCTTCTCCCTCAGCTTCCAGGATAGCAGCCTGTTTTTCCGCTTCCGCTCTCAAAACGGCGGCTTCTTTGTCTGTCGTATTGCGTATCACCTGAGCTTCCGCCGCGCCATCTGCGACATAGGAAGCAGCGATGTTCTGGCGCTCCGATATCATGCGCTCATAGACAGCGTCCTCATTGTCCTCCGGAATACCGAGCATCTTGATCTGGCTCGTTACGATCTCGATCCCATACTGGCCGATATCCTTGTTGGCAGCCGTTGTGATCTTCTCTGTAAGTTTCTCACCTGTTGCCAGGATGATATCATCCTGATCCATAGAAGAGATCGTATTTTTCAGGGCGTTGTACACGGCAGCGTCAATGCGTTCCTCTGCTCTGCCCTGGATCGCATTTAATGTGCGGATGTACGCCATGGGATCTGTTACTCTCCACAGAACAAAATTGTCTGCGATCATTGATTTCTTGTCTCTGGTGATGACATCAGACTCTTCGATATCGTAAATAATGATCTTTCCGCTGATCTTCTGCACCGTCTGCACGAAAGGAATTTTAAACCTTAAACCAGGTGTATCATCCACTCGGACGATCTTTCCCAACTGTCTGACTGCTGCGTATTCATTGGGTTCCAGAATATAGACCGAGGAGAAAACCAGAACGATAACTGCTACTGCTATTACCAATCCTAAAGCGCTGTGAAACAGTTTCTTCATCTTAATTACCCCCTATCTGCCACTTCGATGGGCATGTACTGCGAAACGTTTCCGTCAGAGATGACAACCTCCAGATCAGGAAGTATGTCCTCCATCGTCTCATAGAACATCCTCTTCTTCGTTACCTGAGGATATTTCTGGTATTCTTCAAATACCTTGTTGAATTTAGCAACTTCGCCTTCTGCTTCAGCGATCCTTGCAGCTTTCTTAGCTTCTGCAGCCTGAACGATGCGGTCCGCTTCCGCCTGTGCTGCTGGCAATTGCTCATTGCGGTACTTATTTGCGTTATTGATCGCAGTCTCTCTGCCCTGTTTGGCTGTTTCTACTTCTTTGAAAGCCAAAGCGACCTCTTCCGTCGGAGGTTCAGCATCCTGGACCGTGATATTTACTACAGCGATCCCGATCTCCTTTTCAGCCAGTTCTTCTGCCAGCATATCCCGGATCTCGCTCTGGATCTGTCCTTTACCTGTGGTCATCACATCGTCAACAGTGAAATCGCTCACGACCGCGCGTATACAGGAAAGTGCCTCATTCGCGAGGATCATCTCCGGTTGTTCTGTGTTGAACAAATAAGCTACCGGATCACTTATGCGATATTCCATATAGAAATCCACATTGATCAGGTTGAAGTCCGAAGTAATCATCTTAGCATCCGTATCGATCGGAATGTTCTGACCTCCTCCGAGGATCTCGTAACCGATGCCAACACCGTGTGTCGTCATATCCACTTTGTAGACTCTCTGAATGAACGGTACCTTAGCGTGAAGACCCGCTGACTCAGTTCCTGTGACTTTCCCAAATGTAGTCACAACAGCTTGCTCATCCTCGCTCACGCTGTAAAACACCTGCGTTGCCAGGATGAATACGATGGCAATCACCGCCACGATAGCGGCACTGCCCTTTGCTCCGAGTTTGATCTTCTCGAGCAGATTTGTTTTTTCGTCCATATCTTCTCTCCTTTCAGGGGTTATTCTTTTGCTCTCGCATAAAAAAAGACTCTTTCCAACCGATGGAAAAAGTCTTGCCTCTCATTTGATCCGGACATTTCTGTCGTGCTGACGGAACCAAAACCACCTCTGTCGGTGTCGGCTACTCCCTTTTTGTGGCATTAATTTACCATGAACGATCAAAGTTGTCAACGGTTGAAAACTATTTGACGAAATGTTTCTCCCTATGTAGAATATATTCGTATGCGGATATGGTGGAATTGGCAGACACGTTGGTCTTAGGAACCAATGGGAAACCGTGCAGGTTCGAGTCCTGTTATCCGCACCATTACGGATGTTGATACAGTATTTCAGTGTTATATGACATCCTTTTTTGAAAAAGAACAGTGCGCGTTACTGTTCTTTTTTTATGCTATTTTTCTGGTTTGACCTGTAAAATACTGCACAGACTATCCTTATGAAAGATCCGCTTTAACTTTGTTCTCTTACCTAAAAAAACAGAAGTCACATACAAACTAGCAAATATTACGCCCCTTGCATATATCGCTGTAGTTATACATCAGAAATCGGTTATCAGAAAAAGACAGAAACACCAATAAGAATTAGGATATTCTACTCTCCAACAACTACTCTCTGAAAATGATTTTTTCTTTTGGCTTTATCTTTATCGGTAATAACAGCATAAAGACCACAAATCAAAGCAACAGTTCCCCCGCTGCTGCAAGCGACTAAAACTGTCATATAGGAAACCACCTCTTGCTGTATCTCGTCTCTGACACTTGAACATTTATAACCGTTCTCTGCTCTTTCTTCATGAATTTTTATTACATCAGCGACTGTATCTGCAACCAGTATTGCACCTGTATAATGCATATCCTCCAATCTGGACTGAGCTAGCGTTTTTTCCTGCTCTGGCCACCTGTTATCTGGATAATACGTTTCAAGAATCCACATCAAATAATCAATATCTGTGAGTAGCACTACGTCTTTGGATAAAGGATCAAATGCGACTTTCACTGTTGGCAGCCATCTCGTCGTAGTTTCGAATTGTTCTTCACAATCCGGGATCGCTTTTACTACAGTTCTCCCTTCAAGCATAGATGCTGAAGTTCCTATATGCTTCGCTCCTTCTTCATTGATATAACAATTCCCCCATGCTGGGATCTCATCTAGTCTTCTTCTACCTGCGTATTGAGTTAACCATTCCTCTGACACAGCCATCATGGTTACTTGCTGTTCTAAGTCTCCTATGGAAACAATCACAGAAAAAGAATATACCGGAGTAATCATGGTTACTCCTCCCAGATCCGCAAATGCTCGGATCTGTTTTTGCGTAAGATAAGACGCATCTTTTTCGCCTGTGCACGTGACCACTATGTTCAGTTCATCCCACTTGGGTCGCATTCCTACTTTTCTGTACACAAAAAATGTTTTTGCAAAAACGGCAACAAGAATTCCGACCAAACCGATAAACACCATAAGAAAAGCGATTGCTTTTTCTTTTGTTAGGATAAATGCCATAATCGAAATCCACCGAGACTTTTTATGGTTTGCAATGACGTTATTTGTGCTTTTGATTTCGCACAAACAGGCAGAATAGAATCCTGCATCTATGTGACATCTGGACTTGATCCGCTTATTTGACCCGTTCTGTTACGGGTCTTTTTAATTTATCACGGACTCCATTCATGCCATATGTTTTATCCTTCTTCGCATTTCACCCGTTAGACGCTACAATTCTTTCCAATAGAAAAGCATGCTTCGTTTGTTGATGAAACATGCTTTCTTTTTATCCTCGAAAATCTGCTATCTTCCTAATCTGAGAAGTGCTCAAACTTGAATTCACCGCTTAAGAAAGTCTCTTTTCTTACCATAACAACACCGTCTTCATCAATGGCAAAGCCACGAGTAATCAGCGGTCGTAAAAACACCAAGAATTCACCATATTCCCCTATCATGCGATTATATGCAGATTTTTCCGAATTATCGTCTTCTGTTAAGAAATAGATTTCCTTAACTTTCCCACTCTCCAATTCTGCTACATAATAACTAATTCCTAATAGAGTCCATTCATCATCCTGATTAGTGACCGATCCTGCATAATAAGCATAATCTTCTGTGATATAAATAAAGTCGATAAAATCAAAAACAGGACCACTGTATGCAATTGGATATAAATCCTTTACTAAAAGATGCTCGCTTCCTTCGCGTTCTCTGCACCATAGTTGCCACACGTAATGATGCTTTTCCTCTTTTTCTTCGCCATGAACCATATAGTAGTTCCCATGCGAGTTAGTACCGACGTGTATAGCAGCCTCAGATGCGTTTAGTTTGGGCACTACATCTCCATAATGTATCTCATACTGCTCCTGAACGGAAGTCGACGGTTCGATTTTTAGAGAATCCAAGTCAAAGATCCAAAAACTATTGTGCCTGTTAATCTCTTCCGAATCGTTCGGAACACCTTTCACCATAAGTTTTGTACCATCGGGAGAGACCATCATATCAGTCGAAAAAGACAAATCAACTTCAGGATCATATTCCCGTCGTTCAGTTTCTCCGGAGGCGATATCTAGCGTATATATCAGATGATCATAATCGAAATGTTCTGCATAAAGCCCTTCGCCAGCAATGTTCGTAGTAACAACATATATTCTTTCTCCTGAACGAATCAAAATTGGTTGTACCGTAAACGCAAAGGGGTACAGCTCAAAAGAATGCCTCGTCATGCTTTGAAAATCAAAATAGTGGACAATAATCCCCTTTTCTCCATTCTTTTCAAACTTAGAATACCCAATGTATGCGTCATCATACACATTTGTCCACGGGTAAAGCGCTATTGTCGACGAGGGCTCATCATTTGGCAACAGTTCATTCCCTTCGACTACTTCTGGTACGTCGGTCATTACTGGAGGCCCGCTATCCTGTGCTTCCGAAGCAGGCACAAGAGAAGAACAACCAGCTACCAATACCATAATCAGAACGACCACACAGATAATACAAAGTTGCGCTATTCTTCTATACATGATTTTCGCTTTTCCTCTGCTTTTTGAAAGATAGATCATCTCAAAACCATGATACAACATATTGACAACCCCGGTCTAGTGCTTTAGACTTATGTAAAGACTAATGCATTAGACCTTTAGAATGGAGAAAAAAATGGAACTATATCGGTTAGGCACAATGGAATATCGCTTCTTGTCTCTCATTTGGGATAATGAGCCAATTAATTCTATGAAACTAGTTCAACTTTGTAACGAGGTGTTCGACTGGAAAAAGTCTACAACGTATACCATGTTAAAACAGTTACAAAAGAAAGGACTCGTTGCCAATCAGAACGCCATCGTCACTTCACTTGTTCCCAAAGAACAAGTTCAGGCAAACGAAAGCGAAGTGTTTATGAACGAAACATTCTCAGGATCCCTTCCAAGTTTTTTGACTGCTTTTTTAGGCGGAAAAACGATATCAGAAGAGGAAGCAGAAGAACTGAAGCAATTAATCGATTCATACCGGGGATAAATAACATGACGAATCTTTTTCAGTCTGTAATACAGATGAGCGTTTCTGCAAGTTATGTAATCGCTGTCATTCTAATGCTCAGGCTGTTCTTACATCGCTTTCCAAAGAAATACTCTTATCTGTTGTGGAGCGTAGCAGCGTTTCGTTTATGCTGCCCTTTTTCTGTTCCCTCCATGCTTAGCATCTTCAATCTTTCTTTTAAAAGAAATGAACAACAGATCGTCGATCTAACAGAAGTTACACAAATCGTCGGAAAAAGTTCAGAAGCACCTATAAGCGTAGGAATACCACAGATCAATGACACACTTGAAACTGTTTTCGTTGCAAATACAGAGAGCCCCTCTGTTATTATTCCGAACGAAACATCCCCCTACACCTCAACGGATATGCTCCCTCCTGCGGCAGTCTCTCACACAACCCGTATGCCTGTGACCACTACCGATATACTTGCTGCAATCTGGATCGTTGGTGTTGTGGCTTTTCTTTGCTATAGTTTCATATCGTTCTACCGGATGAAGAAAAAGATGGAGTTTTCCATGCCGTTAAGAGACAACATCCGCCAAGCCGAAATACGCTCTCCATTCATCCTTGGATATATTCACCCCATCATTTATATTCCCTTCGGGTTGGATCCGCTCGTAGAGAATATCGCAATCTCCCACGAGAGGCACCACATTCACCGAAAAGATCACTGGATCAAACTGTTTTCTTTTATCCTGTTGAGCCTTCATTGGATGAATCCTCTATGTTGGATTGCTTATTATGAGATGGGCAAAGACTTGGAAATGAGCTGCGATGAGTATGTGTTAGCTCATTATCGTGACATCTCAAAAAACTACAGCAGGGCATTACTTTCCTTCTCTACCGAAAAAAGATTCTCTTTGGCAAGCCCTCTGGCGTTTGGAGAGAGCAATGTCAAAGAAAGGATCGTTAATGCGATGAAATACAAAAAGGCAAAGAGAATGATCACAGTCTGCGGCGTTATTCTATGCTTTCTTATACTTGTTTCCTGTGGGACAAACAGTATTCACTCCGCAGATCCAAACCAACAGTTTACAGATGAAGGAACCGTTGTGATCCACACGGCTCAGGAAAATGAACCTCTGGTCTTTACTAGTTTTCCTGTAGGAGAGCCCTATGGAGGTATCGTCAGAGGCTACTGGCCAAATCAACACCGAGGGTATGATATTTGGGGAAAACAAGGGACTGATATCTTAGCGGTTGCTGATGGTACAGTGGATATAGCTGACGAAGATGAAAAGTATGGCAAATATGTTGTGATAAAACATAGCAACGGCTACCAAACGCTGTATGCCCATTGTGATGAACTCTTAGTCCAAAGGGGCGATATCGTTCAAGGCGGTGAATTAATTGCCAGGATGGGATCCAGTGGGTATTCAACCGGTACACATTTGCATTTTGAGCTAAGGGATGAGACTGGGTATATAATTGATCCAACATTGTATCTTGATGTCGTTTATCCTGGGCTCGCCGAAAAAGTTTTCGATGCAAGGAGTGAGCCTGCTAGAAAAGAAGAAATCCCAGATGCTCAGGAAGAGCACTCTCAAGACATACAGCTTCACACCTTAAAAGAAGTATGTTCAACGTTTGCTGAAAACTACTGCAATCAGGAAGGAATTCATCTGACCACAAATATAGCAAGTCGTTTTCAACCTGAACAATTATGGAACGAAACTCACAGTTATCTGACAGACTATTATCAATTACACCTCCACGCAAGTTTCGGTGATCCAGTCCTTTCTCCTGACTGTACGATAGAAGGCTGTGATCACCAAAGCCCTTCTTGTCATGCCTGGACTCTGAAAAGCGAGGGATATCCAATCGAGTTGCCACTCGAAAACTGCACGCTGCGAATATCTCAGGTCCAACTCGCAGTAGGAAGTGACTACCGTCTTCCGTCCGGGAAAGGTGTGTTGATCAGGAGCATATCGGAGCAAACCGGCGTCGATTGGGAGACTGCTATTCCAAATGTAACCCTTGTCGATGGCAAAATGTATTTCGATGGGCAATATCTTATTATTTGCGTATCAAACGGAATACAAGTGTTAGACACAAATACAGGAGAGATCGTAAAAAAAGTATTTTACGAGTCGGCATGGACAAATAGTCTTTATCTTACAACGGACAATAATCTTGTTTTGGTCGATAAAGGATTAAAACTTGGTTACATGATCGATACGAAAACATGGCAAAAAACCAAGATCAAAGATATTATCAATGGACCAGATTGGTATAAATTCACATATGATTGGAGCTGCTATACAGCCGTACCGCTATTTGATTCAAATGATTTACCCAAACCCGATGGAACGGATCACTCCCAGATCTTCATGATCAACGGCGAAAAAGGATTAGTGCGTTTTTCGAGCGAAAGCCATGATGAAGCAGCTATTGTTGACCTTAATTCAGGCAAAATCCTTAGCGGAACGGTGCCAATGAAGAATATTTACGGTGAAGACATTCCAATCGTCTATATGGAATCTGAGAAGTATTATGTTTTTCGGTCTAGAGTAATGTGGAACTCAAGTTTGTTCCCTTCGCCTCCTAACTATTATGATGGGTTGAACAATGAGAATACAGCGACATACCGTTACATCTATGCGTTTATCGAAAAAGAAGCATTTTGGAATGGGAGTACAGAATATACTGAATTTGTGATGCAATAACTCACGATTCAAATAATAGTTACATCAACCTCGTTTATTGGGAACTGATCAACTGATCCTAAACAACTATTCAATAAACGTCATTCTTTGTTCCGTATATAAAACCGCTTAAACAAAGGCTTTCCTAAGTTTAGGCGGTTTCACTTTTATC
Source organism: Oscillospiraceae bacterium (assembly GCA_017460285.1). Lineage (GTDB taxonomy): Bacteria > Bacillota > Clostridia > Oscillospirales > Ruminococcaceae > RUG11783. Next base: position 32,309 of record JAFUBI010000205.1, read on the forward strand.
GGGTTATAAATTTGCCCCACTCGTTCGATCATGTCTTAACTTTCAAATCCAATCGTTAATATCTCTCGGGATACTGATATTTATCCTATTGAGCACTTCTTTTGTAACGTCTAATGACATCACCGTTGATCTGAAGGATAGATCCCATATCATATTCTTTCCTATCGTTTGAGATCACTACCCTGTTTGCAAAATCAATCTGGTGTATCGTCACATCTTCCTCAACGACTTTGCCGCCCGCCTTTCGGTCATCCCGAACAAAATAGGTAATCCGCACATTAGGATCCTCTTTAAAGTGGTTTTCCAGGATTTGGAAATGAATGTCTAACTCTTCCTGCTCCTCTTCACTAAGTTCCGGTGTCGTGTCCATCATCGAGACAGGCAGACTGAC
>JAFUBI010000012.1 GCA_017460285.1 Oscillospiraceae bacterium
ATCATCCCTATAGAGAATTTTAGAGTAGGCGTAAAAGCAGAGACTTGGCAGGAAGCTGTACAAGCTGCAGGGCAGGTGTTGCTGGACAAAGGAAGTATTACACAGCAGTACATCGATGATATGATCCAGGCGGTATATGATCTTGGTCCATATATGGTTTTGATGCCTAATTTCGCCTTGGCACATGCGGAGCCCTGTGCTGCTGTTCTCAAGGATGACATGTCTTTGATCCTTCTGGAAAAACCAGTCGAGTTTCATTGCGAGAACGATCCTGTTACTGTGATTCTTTGCGTGGCATGCGTCAATAGGGACAGTCACCGTGAAGCCCTGACACGGGTCGCAGATGCATTGATGGACGATGCGATCTACGATCGATTGGCAGAAGCCAAGACAGTCGAAGAGGCTTATGAGATCCTGCATGAATAGCGAATTAAACGGAATCACCGTTTAAGAATAGAAATCGTCACAAACAGTTAAAGGAGGAATTATTAATGGGGGAAGAACTTAGAATCCAAGCAGTATGCGGCTTCGGCTGTGGTTCATCACTGTTTTTGCGCATCAAGATCGACAAGGTCTTGAAAGAAAACGGCTTGACTGCAAGGACATTTTGCGGAGATGTTGGAACTGCTGCTTCAACTCCGTGTGACGTGATCTTCTGTTCTGAAGAGATCGCGGAGCGTTTGGAGTCCAGAGCTACTGTTCCAGTAGTCCGTGTAAAGAATTTCCGTGATGAGGCGGAAGTAAAAGAAAAAGTTCTCGAATTTTATTCGACATTGCAAGATTAAAGAATTATTTGGAGGAATAAATCTTCATGAATCCGATTCTTGACTTTATTATCAATCAAGTCTTTGGACAGGGTGCTATTTTTATCTCCCTGATCGCATTAGTCGGTTTGATTCTGCAGAAGAAGGAAGTATCTGAGATCGTACGCGGTACTTTTATGACGGCTATCGGTTACTTCGTTCTTACCCAGGGCAGCTCAATGATTCAGGGTGCTGTTGTTGACGTAGGCAACGCTTTCAGCACACTTATGAATTCTCCGGCTCCTGGTGATTCTGTAGATATTGGCGGCCAGTATGGTACACAGATCGGTCTCGTTATGATCATCGGTTTCGTTATCAACCTTTTGGTCGCACGTTTCACAAAGTTTAAAACTGTCTTCTTGACAGGTCACATGCTTTACTGGTTCCCCTTCGTCTTCGTCGCAGCTGGTGTTGATGCTGGTTTGAGCGGTGTAACCCTTGTTCTGTTTGCAGGATTGTTCACTGCAATCTACATGGTTGTCGCTCCTAACCTCATGCTCCCGCTCGTCAAGAAGGTGACCGGTGATGAGAGCTTCTCTCTTGCTCACCCGACGACTCCTCTGTCTCTCGTTGGCGCATGGGTCGCAAAAGTGACAGGAGACCCCAAACAGAGCACAGAAGATATCAAGTTCCCGAAAGCCTTGAACTTCTGCCGTGAAGTATCTATCATCTGCTCCATCGTCATTCTTCTCACCTATGTCGTCATGGCTCTCTTGCTCGGCGGAAATGCTGAAGCAGTTCTCTTCCAGGGAACAAAGCCCTTTGTATATTTCTTCAACAAGACCATGACCTTCGGCGCTGGCGTAACCGTCATGCTCCTTGGTGTCCGTATGCTGATCGCAGAGATCGTTCCGGCATTCACAGGTTTCTCCGAGAAACTCGTTCCTGGTGCTATTCCTGCTCTCGACTGCCCGACATTGTTCCCGTTTGGGCCGAATGCTAACGTTCTTGGCTTCCTCTGCTCCTTGGCAGGAAGCATCGTTGCAATTCTGATCTTCAACCCGACCGGCTTGTTCGCAAGCGTAGTCGTACCGCTCGCATTTACCTGCTTCTTCGAAGCTGGTACCGCTGCTATCATCGCCAATGCTTACGGTGGTGTTCGTGGCTGCGCAATCGCTTCCTTTGTCAATGGTATCCTCATGGTCCTGTTGGTAGGCTTCGGCTCCCACTTCTTCATGAACACCATCAACAACTGGATGCTGGTCTTCGGCGGAAACGACTTCTCTCTGTGGGGCATCATTGCCGGTGCTCTTGCGAGACTCATCGCATAAGCAATTGCTGTCGGTATCCCCAGGCTTCTTTATACTGTTTCAAGACCGCCGGTCAAACGGCGGTCTTTTTCTCACTGTTTGCGAAATAGCAGGTGATATGATATATTGCATTTGTATTTTTTGAAGGGGAAGACCGTTCTATGCTCAGACCATACCTGGAAACGTTTCACCGATATCGGTATCTGCTGATCTGCCTTGTGGATAGGGACTACAAGGTAAAATACAGGAGATCCGTCTTTGGCATCCTTTGGAGCATGCTGAATCCGATCATGATGATGATCATTCTTAATGCGGTTTTTTCTCGTGTGTTCCGTGCGGATATCGAGAACTTTCCTGTTTATCTGTTAACAGGGCAGCTTGTTTTCTCATTTTTCAATGAGGCTACCAGCAGCGCTATTTTTTCGGTTGTAGAAGCATCTGCTCTGATCAAAAAGATCTATGTTCCGAAATATGTATTCCCGCTGGAACGAGTCCTTTTTGGATTTGTGAACATGATCTTCTCCCTTGTAGCGCTGGTGCTCCTTATGATCATTCAAAAGGTGAAGGTCACCGCTGTGACTTTGCTCTTCCCGTTGCCGCTGATCGCACTGTTCTTGTTTACTTGCGGATGGAGTTTTCTGATCTCTGCTCTTTGTGTTTATTTCCGTGACTTGAAGCATCTGTATTCTGTATTGATGACCGCATGGATGTATATCACCCCGATCATGTACCCGATTGAGTATCTTTCCGGAAGCTGGGTCTACAAGATCGTTATGCTGAACCCGTTGACATGGTATGTTCAGTATTTCCGTCAGGTCGTGATGTATAACACTCTTCCCACCTTAGAGATGAATCTCGTATGTTTCGGGGAAGCCATCGTGATGATGCTTATTGGGCTTCTTTCATTCCGCAAACTGCAAGACAAATTCATCCTGCATATTTAGGAGGCTGAAATGGATAATAATGATTTGATGGTCTCCGTTAAAAACGTATCGATGGAATTCAACATGTCTACTGAAAAAGTGGACAGCCTGAAAGAATATACCATGCGTCTGTTGAAAGGTCAGTTGTTTTTTGAATCTTTCTGGGCTTTGAAAGACATTTCTGTCGATGTGCACAGGGGAGAGACACTGGGGATCGTGGGAAACAACGGGAGCGGAAAGAGCACACTTCTCAAGATCATTGCCGGGGTTATGAAACCAACGAAAGGCAGTTCGGAGATCTATGGAACGCTCTCTCCAATGATCGAGTTGGGAGCAGGTTTTGATCCCGATCTGACGGGAAGAGAAAACATCTTCCTCAATGGAGCGATCCTTGGACACAGCAAGGCGTTCATGGACTCCGTTTACGACGAGATCGTGGATTTCGCGGAGTTGAGACCGTTCATTGATACACCGCTCAAAAACTACAGTTCCGGAATGCAGGCACGCCTGGCATTCGCTACCTCTACTGTAGTGAAACCGGAGATCCTTATCGTAGATGAGGTGCTTGGAGTAGGAGACTTTCATTTTCAGGAAAAATGTGAGGAGAGGATCAAGGAACTCATGGAGGACAATACCACTGTGATTTTTGTCTCGCACTCCATCCAGCAGGTCCAGAGGATCTGCAAACGGGCGATCTGGATCAATAAAGGAATTATGATGATGGATGGTCCGGTCGAAGAAGTCTGTGAGACATATCTGCGAGAATCGACATAAGGTTTGAGTATAAGAAAAGGACATGTGCTGGATATTGTGAGCACATGTCCCGTTTTTTATGATGAAAGCGAGAACACCCGTGTTTTCAAACCAATGTCATTAAGTTAGTGAGAAAAAATAAAAAACCACACACCATTCAAGGTATGTGGGTAAGCAGTGAGAAACAGGTGAGAGGGGATGAAGCCAACGCGTGTGCGTTAGCTAACTCTGTAAACAAAAGATTTAAATGACTGAGGTCCTATCACTCTCTCAAATGTTCTGTCTGGTCGGATTGGAAGAATATATCGCACGATTAAGCGCATTACATCTGGCGGTTTGCTGGAGGCACATCTAAAGTATTCCATGCAGAGGTAGATAGACATCGTAATATTTAACTGGTACTTGTGCTTTGTGTTTACTTTGTCCTTCAAACGGACGGCAGAAACTATTCGCATACAAAAATTGTAAGCAATCAGTTTTGCAAACACTTCCTGAACGATACTTTCATATTTTTTAGAGTGGAATGCGGTAAGTCCTAGAGCATATTTGATGCTCTTAAAGGATACTTCTATGCCCTATCTCATGTTATACAAATAGCGGAGATCCTCTTCTGAGAATTCGGTTTCGGATAGCGATGTAGCAATTGTTTCATAGTTACCATCACTCAACCGAAATCTCAAAAATCGAATTCTCATTCGGGCAGGGCTCTCAAAATCCCAATTCTTGTTCCTCTTTTTTCTTCGGCTGATATGAAAAGGACAGACAAACTTCGCTTCACCTTTGGCGTAATCAGCTTTGTCTTTCTGTTATGAAGTGACCTCTGTCAAGGGCTAATTGCCCGCTATTCTGGATCACCTGCAATATTCAATTGTTCTTGGCACGTGTCAGAGACCAGACATTACAGATTCTCGGCATTGGCCACTCTGTTATACGTGGATTGGTTACCAACAGGCTAATGGTTCGCCGGGAACTCGTATCATCTTAGATCGTGAATCACATGTTGCATGTGTCAGCATAGAAAGATCATAGATAGCTGAACCTTTTATCATTATTCTAGTCTCTCACAGATACCAAGAACAATTGGAAGAAGTGGTATATGGAGGCTTAAGCCTCCTGCTCAGCAACCGGCACAGGCCGAGTGCCTGTCAAGGCCGCTGAAAGAATGACATTTACAAATTGGTAGATAACTTCGAGTGTCTTGACAGGAAGAGCGAGGGCTGTGCTATTCATGCTGTATTTCCCGTCATGATTCCCCAGACACTGCAAGCCAACTGTCTGGCTACAGCCGTCTTTGCTACATTGCAGTTCTTGCCTCTGGCGCAGAGCCGATGATACTTTTTCCCTATGAACAGATTCTGCCTGTCACAGTAATCGATAATATTCTGATTCTGTCCTGCTTGCTTCGATTTCATTGCCTTGGATTTCTGGTATATCGATCCTTTGGAATAGGACTGGGCAGCTTCCACCATCAGTCTGCGCAAGTGACTGTTGCCATGTTTGGTTATCGGAGTCCTGATGATAGTCCCTCCGCTAGAGTGTTCTCCCGGAACTAAACCAAGAAAAGCTGCGAATCTCTCTGCAGTGGCAAATCTGTGGAAGTCACCGATCTCAACGATGGTTGCCAGAGCGGAAACGGTCTTTATTCCCTTTAAGCATTTGAGCTGCCCAACCTTTTCACTGTACCTTTCTCCCTGTGCAATCTCCTCGATCTCACGGTCATACCGCTCTAGGTCTTCCTCGGTCTGAGTCAGCTGGTGCAAATATTCCTGCAGCGCTCTGTTGGCGTTCTTTTCTCCGAGGTCAAGTTTCCTGAGCCATTCCCTGTGTTTTATCGTCCAGTTCGTAGCCTCACCATAGCGCTTGCCGTGCCTGAGGCACAGTGCCAGTATCTGCTGTTTGATCGATTTGCATCTTACTTTGGTGTCATCCCTCATCCGGATGAAGTCTTTGACGCCGTTATCCTCGTCGTCTACCACATATACCTTACTATATGTTCCATATGCCAGATTCCTGGCAATCATGCAGGCATCTCTTCGGTCGGTCTTTGGTTTATTACCTTGCACTGCCATCGTTGACGGTGCCATAATTACGCAGTCCAAAGAGACTGATGTTTCTGCTTTAAGTAAATCATGGTATAGCGAATATCCCAGACACCCGGCCTCATATCCGCAGACAAAGTGAATGTCCTCGCCAGGACGTTCCCTCTGGATCTTTTCCAGATACTTGATGACCGACTTCCAGTCTGCATCCTTTATCTGGTTCTGGGCATAAATGCCCTTATTTTCCTCGTAGCACGCGAATGTGAAATTTTCGACATGGACATCCATGCCAACATAGACTATACTCTGCATTAGTGACTCCCTTCATTGTATGCGGTAATCCCAACATACGTTATTGTGATGTAACTAGTATGCAGGTAAATCCACGTTGCTACAAGAACGGGGGTCACTTCATATTATCTTAGACAGCGTTGTTCGATACTCATTGTCTAGCCAAGTATCCCAGGTTTCCGATTGAAATGTTTTGAATTCGGAATAAAAACTATCTTTTACACGAATCACAAAATCGGTTCCATGTCTGAAACAGTGCATGAACAGATTGTTAGACCCATAACCTCGATCCGCTAGCAGAATCGTCTTGGATCCACAATCTGTTCGCTCAAACATTTCAAAGCATTCATGTGGCTCGTTGTAGTCGTTTATAGAATTGACAATGGCATCTAAATAATAATTGTTCAGTACATCATATAATGCTGATACATGGGTCTGGTTATATCCCTTTTTCCCGCTTTGCTCGAAATAAGTACTACTTGTTGGATCTCGAGAGACACTGATTTTTGCCCCATCCACTGCGACAAGCCGATAACCACGATATTTTTCGGTATCATACTCTCTGCAGATATCGTTGAATTGGAGCATTACCTGTCTGAATGCTTCAGGGCGTATTTTGTCTCTCGCTTGTACAAATGCAGAGGGAGTAAACGAAATAGTCTGGTTTCTCCCGAAATGGTAAGTCTCTTTTACCAGAGAGTTTCCTTCCATCCCGATCAATGCTTCCATTGTTAACCTTAATGACAATACTCGTTTGCGACTCATATCCTTCCCAGGATTGTTTACATAGGTTTGTGGATGTTTATTAATCGCGTTCAGACATGATACGAGTTTCCTTTTTACCACTTTTTCTCTGGAAGAGGGTCGACTCATTGTCTTCTCCACACCAACTATGCCAGAGAGAAATCCCACTACAATTGGTCTTCGTATACTAGCCTTGGCTTATTTTTTGCATAAGCAGCTTTCAAATAAGGGATCTGTTCTTCCGTAACAGGACCAAGGTTTGCCTTTATGGTTTGCTGAACCTTGTCTCCGATCCGTTTATTTTCCACGAAATAAGCATAGTAATGGGTTTCTCCGTTGCCATAAGTTTTCTTCTGAATCCGGATGAACATAACTAACTCCCACTACATAATAATACAAAAAATACTTATATACAATAGTTATTACAATATATATCCCACTACATATCTTTTTGCGATGTAAGTGATATCTCACAATAAAATGTTACTACATCTAAAGAAAAAACGCAGTAGCATTATGCAACTGCGCATGATTGGCGCTTTAAGCTTGAATAAACCCCTGGTTCTACCAGGGGTGGATCAAAAGTGGAATAAACAACCTCCAAAGAATAGAATAGTGCTGGTTATCAAGCATCACTACAGAATTCAATGGAGGTTAAAAACAAATGAAAAATGAAATC
>JAFUBI010000206.1 GCA_017460285.1 Oscillospiraceae bacterium
CTCTTTTTGGCCTTTTAGGTTATAATCCACCATATAATGGGGTGGTATGACGAACGAAGCCTTACATGGAGGTCCCGGGTGAGCACAGACGAAAAGTGGATGAGGGAAGCGTTAAAGGAAGCAGAGATCGCGTACAGTGAGGGAGAGATCCCTGTGGGAGCGGTCGTCGTAAAAGGAGGCACTTTGCTCTCATCTGCTCATAACACGCGTGAGAAGAATCTATCTCCAACCGGACACGCGGAGATCGAGGCGCTGGAAAAAGCTGCGAAGGCTTTGGAAAGTTGGAAACTGGACGGGTGTACGCTCTATGTGACGCTTGAGCCCTGTGTGATGTGTGCCGGGGCATGTATCCAATCCAGGTTGGACCGTGTGGTGTTTGGTGCATATGACCGGGAGGCAGGGTGTTTGGGAAGCATGTCGGATCTCACGATACTTCCCTTTGAGAAGAAACCTTATGTTTTCGGCGGAGTGTTGAAGGAAGAATGTGAGAAGATCCTATCGGATTTCTTTTCACAGTTGAGAAATAAATAGGCTCCTAAGTTTGAGATGGCAAATTGGCTCGGCTCAAAATTGAATAAGATCTTCCATCCGAAGAGAGAGACCGGTGAGACAGCGGAAAAGCATGTCCTTCAGCCGGATATTCTGGAAGTGGAAAAAACGGCTTTGGTGTCTATGGATACCGAAGATACTAGCGTTGTTTCCGAAATAGTTTCCGTTGAGGCGTCGGAAGATAATACTGCGGCAGTTGAAGAAGAGTTAACTTCTGAAATGATGGAAGAAACGGTCGTGGGAAACGCTTCGGAGGTCGTTCTGGGTGATGATCAGGGCACTGAGGATGAGGTGTTCGAGAAGATAGAGGATGCTACTGCAGAAGAAACTCTCACAACAGATCCGGTCGAAACTGCGTTTGACGAGCCTACAGTCGAGGAGATCTCTTCAGAAACCGTTATAGAGGAGACTGCGCCATCTCAGGATGGAACTGAAATGGGGACATCTGTGGAAGAACTTACAGCACAGATGGACAATATGCCTGTCTTTACCGGGCAACCCGGCGTGGCAGCGAGTGGCGATAGAGAGACTGATATAACAGAGTTCTCTGAAGAGACAGAAGAGATCCCGGAACAGGCAGAAACGGATGAAGCGATAGAAGATGTTTCGGAAGCAGATCCTGAAGAATACTTGGAAGGACAGAAAGAGGAGGAATTAGTTCCTGAAGAGGAAGGTGAAGCACTCCTCGAAGAAGATGTAGCATACGAAGATAGTATTACTGAAGATACTACGGAAGAGCCGGAAACGGGGGAGGATCTGACTGAAACCGCAGAAGAGGAAAGCGGACCCGAAGTGCTTGAGGTGAATACAGAAAGCGCAGAGGAGACCCCGGAAGCAGATCCTTCCGTTGCGGAAGATCTTTCGGATCTGTGGGGACTGAACCGTTCGGCGGAAGAGATCGCGGCAGAGGAGAAGAAGGAGAGAAACCGCAGAAGATTGGTGCGCAGCCTTGTTGCTTTGATCCTGGCAGGAGTCATTGGAGGCGGTGCTTATGCTTATGAGCAGGGATACCGCATCAATCTTTTCTATGAGATCCAGCACTCACAAGAGGAGACCGAGACCGGAAACGGAAGAAAAAAACGCCCGGACAGTTCCGAGTTTGAAGTGAAAGAAGAGAATGCTGGGGAAGAAAAAACGGACGAAAAGGCTCCTGTGAGCACAAAACCGCAAACAAAAGAGGAAGAACCTGTTCCTTCGGACGAAGCGGATTCGGGGAAAGAGAAGGAATTCCTTGGTGTGACGATCTCGAAGGAGGATGATCCTGCAAAGATCTCAGAGGAGGGACCGACGGGCAACATTGAAGAACCGGATCAGGTCACAGTGGAAGAAACCGGACCTGTCCAAACGATAGAGGTCGAGAAAGCTGTGAACTACTATCTCGCTGTGGATGGCTCCGTTCGTGAGATCCGAGCTCTTCCAAGTGAGATAAAGACAGTGGGTCAATTGCTGAGCAAAGCAGGAGTGACACTCTCTTCGGACGATATCGTGGAACCCGGAAAGAACGAGCCTGTATCCGAAGGACAGAAGGTCAAGGTCACGAGGATCGAATACAAGCAATATACTCTCACTGAGACGATACCTGGTCAGGCGATCGAACGCATGACCCCTGTTCTGAGAGCCGGAAGGACATATGAGATCAACCCCAACAGCCAAGCTGATGGAGAGATGGAAGTCACATATCTGGACAAATACGTCAATGGTGAGGTGGTAAGTCATGAAGTCCTGAGTTCGACAGTGACGAAAGAGCCGACGGACTACATCTTGTTGGTGGGTGCCAACATAGCGGCTTCACCTATCAATGGAGCTCAGTACACGAGCACACAGATCGTTGACAATGCTCCGTCTGAATACAGCGCGGTATATTATGGAAGGTGTACCGCATACAATTTCAACTCTGGCGCATATGGCGCATCCGGAATGTATCTTTCCCAGGGGATGGTCGCAGTGGATCCCAATGTGATACCGTACGGGTCGCTGCTGTATATAACAAGTTCAGACGGCAGTTTCGTATATGGATGGGCGATCGCTGCGGATTACTGTGAGGCTTCTGTTTCCGGAAGCGCGGTGGTGGATTGCTTCTTTGATACCTACAGGGAGAGCGCTCTATTTGGAGCGAGGTATCTGAACGTGTATGTTGTAGAGCAACTGAGGCAGGGAGATCTTGCGGGATATATTGCAAAGGAAGGAATGTTCCGCAGCAGAGTTCCTGCATGAATTAAATAGAGAGAAGGATAAATACAATGGCAGAAAGAAAAAAAGGTAAGAAAGTCCTTGGGATCGTTCTTGCTGTTTTGGCATTGATCGTTATCGGTGCGATTGCTTTTTTGATTCGTTCGGAATACCTAAGACATCGGATATCCGAGATGCATGGAACAATCTTCGGGAATGAATATATCATTGATACCTTTGACAACAACGGTATCCGAACGATGACGACCCATGGTAAGAATATCGACATCACATCCAACGTTTTGGGCCAGAATCTGGATGTGGAAGGCGCTTCTGGAAAATATGAGACGCTGAGTTCCGTTATCACGATCACTATCGATGGAAAGCAGATCATATCCTGCGGGGATACCTGTGTTTTCTATGACAAAAGCCTGAAACCGGATTATGAGTTCTATCTGGATGAGATTGATTCGGATGGCGGCGGATCTCTTTCTGAGAGCGCATTGATCTCCGGAAGACTGAACGCGATCCGGAATTATATCGGTAAGCCTATGGTAGTCGTGATCAAGTCACAGACCGGAGCTCCGATCTATGTTTTCTCGGGGAGAAGTGTCTACTGGGAGATCCCGGATGATCTGCCGAAATTTACAAAACTTTCCATAGATGGAAAACCGCTCTATATCCATAGAGCGAACTTTCAGATCATAGATGCAAAGCTGTTGGATGACTAAAAAGTTCTCGGATTCGAAGCGGACCGGCGCCCGCTTCCTTTTATGAGCACAGGTGAATCTGTATGTGGCGCATGATATAATTAATTGTTATCAGTGATAATAGGCGCATATCAAAAGAAGGTATCTTATGAAGGCATCTCGCGGACAAAGCGCAGTATCGATCGTCTTGATCATGATCACAGTGATCTCTCTTGCCTTGGAGGCAAGGGTGTTTTGGCTGCGAAAAAGGAACATGCCGGACTATGAGAAGGTCACTTTCTCTGTTCAGGACTGCACAAACTATGAGTTTCAGGAAACAGGTCGTGAGGATGGGGAATATGAAGCCCTTGCTTACAACTCCTATTTTGCCTGCGAGATATTGAACTTCGGAGCAGCGGACACGATTACTGTCTATATGTCTAAAGCTTCCGGAGATGCCTCGGAAACGGTGATCTATGCCTATGGCGTTTTGGAAGGGATCCGAGGGGAATTCGTGTATCCGCTTCAGTACCAGAGCGAAGGTGTATACTTAGCCAATCTGAACATGGATACTCTTGAAGCGGTACGAATCTACCCGACAGAGAAGGTCCATTCCTTTATCACGTTCTCCGGGTTCACTGTAAATGAACAGACGCGGACGATTTCATTCTCTTTTGGTGAGTGGATGGTGCTCTGGTTAGGTCTGGCTTTGATACTCACTATCTATGTGCAGATCAAGGCGGCGATCCGAAAAACGGATAACTTGAGCCCGTGGATCACCGTGATGTTCGGAATGGGCTTTTTGGCGTCTATCGCCGGATTGATGGCGAGCCGTATGTTCACAGCTGCTTCTACCCTGGGAGATGTCCTTCCTATCGTGGGTGGAGTGCTCGGAGTTGCGATGGTGATCGTTTTATATATCGTGACAAAGATCCGCTCTTTTACGACGCGAATGACGGTCCTCGCTGCGATCCTGGTCGTTTTGTTCGTTTTCGCCAACGCTCCCCTTCAGGCTCCTGATGAGAACATCCATTTCATGCGTGCATGGACGATATCGGAAGGTCACTTCGATTTTGATAACAACTATGTGTTCCCGCAGGAAGTCTATCTGCTGGCTAATATTTTCGAGGGGGAGTTCCACAACAGGATCATCAAGACCGGTAATGGAAACGCCTTGACGAAGATCCAGGAATTCATGGCGCGCAGAAACGGGGAGATGGGAGAACTCAAAAGGTTTGAGACACATCTCCAGGTTCTTCGCCCGTATCTGCTGCCAGGTGCGGCAATGGCGGTCGGAAGGATCTTCACGCGGAATGTTCTGTTTCTCATGTACATCGGAAGGCTTGCGAACGCTGCCATGTATGTGTTTGCGTTCAACTTTGCCATGAGAAAAGCAAAGAGATATCGTTTCGCCTTGCTGCTTGCAGGTTTTTGGCCTTTAACGCTGTTTATGTGCGGTAGTTTTTCCTATGACGCTATCTATCTGAGTTCGTTTCTGGTATTCCTCGGTCTTGTTTTGGGCGACATGGAAGGGAAGCACGATTTCTGGTGGTGTGTGATATCCTTTGGGCTTCTGATCTCGATCAAACCGACTTCTATCGTTCTTCTCTTGATGCTGTTTCTCCTTCCCAAGGAAAAGCGCAGTTGGAAGTTGGCTGTTGCCTGTGTTGCATTCGGGTACGGATTGTATTTTGGCTCAGACATTTATGTTCGTTTTGCATCCAAAGGAATGTCTGCTGAGCCTGTCCTGCCAGGTGTCGATATCCAGGCGCAGATTAAGTACATCCTATCCAATCCGTTCCGCTATTTAGCGATCCTCCTGGTGGATGGCTATCAGAACGCGTTCTACATCGGAAGGAACGGGCAGTTTGGATGGCTGGATGTGGATACGATCCTGACTCCGATCCTCACGGTCTTGGCTCTTTTCATCGTGTCGCTGCTAGGGACGAAAGCAACGTTGAAAGACAGACGCAAGTGGGAGAATCTTCTGTTGGGCTTCCTAAGCATTGTATTCTACGGGATCGTTATTACCGGTTTTTATTGTGCATGTTCAACTCTTGGGTCCAGTTCGATCCTCGGTGTGCAGGCGAGATATCTGATCCCGATGATCCCCTGCTTGTCGATCATGATGGCAAACGGATGGAATATGTTGAAGGTCTCTGTTGTTACAGAGGAAACTTACAATGAGTTTATTTCTTTGTGGATCTGCAGTGGGACCGCATTGGTCGCGGCTGCGGAGTTGTTCCTCAATAATTTCTTGATGTGAGGTTTCGATGGATCTTGTTGTCACTCTTATCGTCTTGACGGTATTCTGTACCTTCCTGACCTGGAAAGGAAAACTGAATGTGACGGTGACACCCTTTGTTTCGCTGTCTGCGATCATCCTGTTTTTGGCGGTCGCTGGTGTGTGCGATCTTCTGGTTCCGGGTGTCATTGCGATCTACGTATGTGCTTTTTTGTGTTTGCTGTATCTGGTCGTAAAAGAACGGGGTCATTGGAAAGAGATCCTTGTTCAGGTGTTCAGACCGGGATTCGTTTTTTTCCTTGCAGTGACTGTCTTTTTCTGGTTCGTTCTCCAGAGCAAGCAAGCGGGATTCCGTATCTGGGATGAGTTCTCCTTCTGGGGGACGGCTTGCAAGGTGGTTTTTGAGGAGAAGAGACTGTACACGATGGTCGAGACCAGCATGATCAACGTCTCATACCCGCCTGATCTTGCTCTGAACAGCATGTTTTTGCAGTTTCTTACCCCATACTTCACAGAGTGGAAAGCCTATGTCGCTTACGACATACTTGCTATGGCAGCTGTGACGCCTCTTTTCTCCCGTTTGGAATGGAAGAATATCGTTGGTGTGCTTGCTGCTGCAGGACTCAGTTATTTCGCAATCTATGAATTCTTTTACAGTTTGGATGGTTTGATTGCATACGCCAGTTCCTATGCAGACTGGATCGTGGGCTATTGTTTTGCTGGCGCGTTGCTGGTCTGGTATTGTGCTGGAAATAAAGGGAAAAGCCGGTTCTGGGCGACGATCGTATCTCTTATGATGGTTCCACTGATCCGGGATATCGGATTGGCATTGGGATTGGTGGCTGCTGGTATCCTTTGTATTGATATGCTTGTAGGAGATGGTTCACCGTCTTCTGTAAGACTGGGTAAACGCAACTGGGTGATGGACGGTGTCGCCTTTGTGATCTTGATGGCATGCGTCCCTGCGGTGTATGTCATGTGGGCGCTTCATTTCAAAGCGGCGGTCCATATGGATCGCGTCACGATCCCGTATCCGTATTCTGCGGTCCAGATGTTGTTGGGACAGGATCCACATTGCAATGAGATCTGGCACAACATGGTCAAGGCGTTCGATTCCCGTCAACTTGTGAATTTTGGCACACCCAAAGATATGGTCGTGGTTTTCACAGCGATCGCTGTTCTTCTCGTCGTGCTCGCAAAAGAAAAAAAGAACAAGTTCCGTATTCTGTGTTTCGCGGTACTTCATCTGTTTGGATTTGCTGCGTATTATTTGTTTCAGACTTACGCATACGCTGCGATCTTTGCTTCGGATTCAGGTTTGGAACTGATCTGCTTTGAGCGTTATGTCTCAAGTTATTTCTTTGGATGGTATTTTTCTTTGATTGGGCTCGCTGCGTCGGAAGTCGCTGAACCCTATGACCTGACAAAGTTGCCGGAGTTTCTGCGAAGCCGATGGAAGATCCTTCCCGGAGTGTTGGTGACTGTATTGGCTTTGTGGTCCGTGTTTCATTATCTACCGTTCCCGATGAAGACACTCAGTATCACATCGGATTATGTTGATCTGCAGGAGCCTGCGCTAATGCAGTTGGCTAAGCAGAATCAAAGGAAATACAGATCGATCCTGACAGAAGGAACCAGGATCTATGTCATAGCGCAAAACTCAAGCGGTGGAGAGTGGTTCCTTTGCAATTACACGTTTATTCCCGCATATACGGTCAAAACGATGGGCGGAGGGAACTTTGCCAGTAAAGAAATGATCGATACGATGACAGATGATCCGTATCATCGGTATATGGTCGTCGCAACGAAAGAAAACTTTGCTCAGTTCCTCCGTGAAAACGATGTGGATCTCTTATATCTCTTCAACTTGAATGATTATTTCTATGAAGAGTTTGCAGATATGTTTGCGGATCATTTGGACGAGCGGTCGGACGGATCTTGTTACTTTTACGCTGTGCATGATCTTGGGGACAGCATGGAGTTCGTAGGGATCTACAGCAGCGATCATTATCGTGAATTGAGACAGGAGTGGGGTTTGGGTTGAAGAAGATCCTCAAAAAACTGATCATATATAGTCTTCCGTTTCTTATATTGTTCGGAATGTTTGTTGCATTTGAGCCGTACGATTATTTTGGCATGCGAAACGGGAAGTCGGATTACCTTTGCAAACCTCTTTCCTCTGTTCGTGAACTCCTTTTGAACCATCCCGAGAACATCGTTCTCGGAGATAGCCGAATGGCGAATCTGAACATGGAGCTTGCGGAGAGTTTTGCCGGAGAGCCTTATACGATGCTTGGCTTCGGAGGTGCGCAAACAGGGGAACTTATAGAGCTGTTCTGGTACGCCACGGAGCATACGGAATTAAAGAAAGTCATCTTTGGGGTCAATCTGTACACGACGATCGATGAACAGGGACCGGGAAGGATTCCTTCTGTGATCGAACAGGCGGAGGATCCTGCCAAGTTTATTCTTCACGCTGGGCACTGGTTAGGCGCTATCAATGCGTTGAAAACGTCTATCCTGAACGCTGTCTGGAGTGCCACTGGGCATCCGGAACGGATGGAGTTCCCGGAAGATCCCACAGATTATTCGAGAGCGCAGGATATCCCCGCTGAGATGGGGGAGAAATATCGGTTGAACCTCGAAGAGTATTGCAAACTTCTCAGAAGCAATATGGGAATTTCTCCTGAAGTGCGGCAGGAAACCGTGGATAAATTGAAAGAGGTCGTCGAGTATTGCGACGCAAATGGTATCGAGATCATTTTTGTGTACCCACCGATCCATATTTCAGTCTACGAGATGTATGAAGACATGGATGTTTTAAAAGAGGCGGAAAAGTACAAGTCCTATCTTCGCTCTGTTGCGAAGGTATATGATTTTGAATTCCCCAACTCTTTTACAGAGAACGATGACAATTTCTACGATGGTTTCCATCTTCCAAACACAGTAAAACCATATCTGGTTGAGCTGATCTTTACTGATCTGGAAGCGGACTGTGTCCGCCGCACAGAGCCATAAGGAGGGAAAGATGTTGCTCAATACGATTACCTATATGTGTTTTCTGGCAGTTACCGCAACGATCCACTATCTGCTGCCCGTTCACTATCGAAATATCTTTCTGCTTTTAGTCAGCATCGTGTTCCTGTGGGAGAACGGTCTCGTTTCACTGGGAATCGCGGTCGCTGCTGCCCTGATCACCTATTTGTTTGGAAGAAAGATCGCATCCTGCGAAGATAAAACATCCGCGAAAAGATGGATGCTCCTGGGTTCTGCCCTTCTTGTGCTGAATCTCTGTTTCTTTAAGTTTGCCCATCTGGTCTCATCATTCTTCAACAATCCCATCTCGGTTTTGTTCCCGGTCGGTATCTCTTTCTACTCTTTTGCCTCGATAGGATATCTTGCGGACATCTACAATGGAAAGATAGAGCCGGAAAAAGGGTTGGTAGATTGGCTTTTATTTGTGCTCTTCTATCCCCAAGTCCTTTCTGGACCTATAGCCAGAACAAGAGATCTGATGCCTCAGATAAAGAGCAGAGAAGTAACAGAAGATCTGGTATCAGAAGGGCTGCGACGCCTCCTTACAGGCGCAATGTGCAAGATCGTTCTGGCGGATGGATTGGGCATTTTGGTGGATGGAGTCTACAATCATCTGGATAAGCATTCCGGATTGGCCGTAACGATCACCATGTTCCTTTACACATTCCAACTGTACTTCGACTTTTCTGGATACAGTTCCATGGCGATCGGGTCCGGGATGTTGTTCGGAGTCCGTCTCCACGAGAATTTCCTTGCGCCTTTCTTTTCAACAGGTATGGGGGAGATCTGGAGAAGATGGCATATCACTCTTTCAGAGTGGTTCCGTGATTATCTCTATTTCCCGTTGGGGGGCTCAAGAAAAGGCGAGCGTCGCACTCTGGTAAATCTTTTCATCGTTTTTTTGGTTTCCGCACTGTGGCATGGTAATTCCTGGACGAATCTTATCTGGGGCGCTGTGATCGTAGTGAGCAGGTTCCTGGAGCGAATGCTCGTAAAGAAGGCTGCTCCGGTGACGGAATCAAACATCGGAAGTACAAAGAACTGGCTTAAGCGCATTGGTGTCTTTTTCTGGTGGCTGATGACGATGCTTCCTTTCCGTCTCGAGACGGTGGAAGATATGGTCCGTGTCGTTACGATGCAATTTCAGAGACCCAATCTGAAAGCATACGCGGCTGAGTTCCTCAATCTTGCTGCTGCGGAGATCTCAAATACCGGTACGTATTATCTGATCTATCTGGGGAGTATCGTTTTCTGCTTTGCCGTTGCTGTATGGATGGATTGGCAGATCTACCGCTCCTCGATCCTGGACGGCAAGAACTGCGATACGGATCCCCTTAAAAAGGTGCCCTTCAAATGGAGATGGGTCTTATATTGGCTCATCGGGTTGATGGTAGCAGCGATGTATATCATCACTCAGACCGGAGGCGGCCCCTCCTTCATTTATCAGGGATATTAAGCGAAAATGCATTCCAATAGCGGGTTCGCTGGAGTATAATAACAATATAATAGGGATTAAGGCGCTCTGTCCCTCTGCGGAACAGGGCGCTTTTTCAGAGAACGTGGTGAATGATATATGGAAGAGAATAAAAACAGGAATCGAATTGGACAGGATTTCACTTTAATGCAACTGCTGGCGTTTGCGGCGCCGGCTATCCTTCAAAGTTTATTCAGTCAGTTGTTTAAGTCCTTGGATGATGGGCTCTTTGTCAGTCGTTATGTAGGTGAGCATGCGCTGGCGTCGATCAGTTTGCTTGGACCCGCCAATGCCGTCATCATGGGTTTTTCAAACCTGTTCGCCATCGGAGCGAGCACGTTGTCCGCGCAAAAAATGGGAGAGGGAAAGCAGGAGGAAGCGCAGAGGATCTTTACAAGAGTCGTGCTGATCGCAGCTGTGGTTGGTTTCCTTATCGCTTTGGTCATGAATGTGTTTTGTGACCCGATCCTTCTGTTTTTAGGGGCGGACGAAACCCTGATTGAGAACTCAAGGACCTATGTGCGCATCGTTTTATCGGTCACGCCGTTCAACCTCATGGGTTTTGCCTTCGGGTCTTACTACTCTACGACAGGTCATCCCGAGATGGGCTTGGTCTGTTCCGTGACGAATGGAGTGCTCAACATCCTGTTGGACGTCGTGTTGATAGCGGTCCTGAGACTTGGTGTACTGGGCTCCAGTTTATCCACAGCGATAGGCGAAATGGCAGTTTTCTTTATCGGGTTCTTCTTCTTTATTCGAAAGAAGAATGAGATCCATTTCACGGATCCGAAGGGAGAATTCATCGACACTGCAGTAAGGTCCGCAAAGAGCGGGTTTTCGCAGTTCATCAACAGTGTTTCGATCGGAGCGACTTCCCTGGTCACGAACCGCACTTTGCTAAGCCTCGCAGGCGCAGATGGTGTTGCAGCGAATGCGATCATCGGGGAACTGCGCATTATCCTTACTGCCGGATTCTTCGGATATGCAACATGTGTAGGCCCTGTCATCGCATACAACTATGGAAACCGCAATCCAAGGAGGCTGAAGCGGATCTTGACCAACAACCTGAAGATCTGGTTTTTTGGAACGATCGTCATCACGATCATAGGGGAGATCCTGAGAGTGCCCATGCTAAGTTTGTTCTTCCATGAGGGCTACTCACAGAACGTGTACGATATGGCGTATCAGGGCTTGACCATCGAGTTTATCAGCAGCATGTTCACGGCAGGCTGCGTCCTGATCATGAGGATGTTCGTTGCTCTTGGAAACCCGAAAGTGGCCAGTATCCTCACAACGCTGAGAAACTTCGTCTTCCGCTTGGCGATGCTCGTCCTGCTGCCCCTCATCTTTGGAACGACGGGTGTTTGGCTCGCATTCCCTGCCGCAGAACTGATCTCCTTTATCCTTGGTGCTGTCCTGGTGTACCTCAACAGGGACAACTATGGATATGGGAAGAGCGGAATGGCATACATGATGCAGCCGAGACCAGGAGACTACATTCCCTACTCGGAAGAAAACTGAAAACGGAACAATAAAAGACCCGAGAACAGGATTCTCGGGTCTTCCGATTTAAAGGGGTACAAAAATTAAAGAATGAGGAGGAAATTTCTTGCGAATGTACTCTAAGATTAGCGGCATTCTTAAGTACAGTTATATGATAAAGGAAGAGTTCGACCAATCAATGAATATCTTATGAATATTCTGTGAATTCAAAAATTTGCATTTCTTTACAAGGATAATAGTGGATGATACAATAAAAGAACAAAAGTTTTAGGAGGCGCGACATGAGTTTTGCCCAGACGAAGGATAAGGTGTATCAGTATCTCATAACGCACTATGATGAAGCACCTTCTGTACGCGAGATGTGTGCTGCCCTTGGGATCGGGTCGACATCGACGGTGTTCCGTGCGCTGCATACATTGCAGGAAGAGGGAAAGGTAAAACTGAAAGAGGGAGCAAGAAGAAACGCTTTCCTCGCTACAGATTCCTACGCGATACAGGTTCCGGTTCTAGGGACCGTTGCCGCGGGAGTTCCGATCCTGGCGCAAGAGAGCATTGAAACTTTTGTAACGTATAATTCCTCAAAACCGGACCACGGCGAACTCTTTGCGCTTCACGTAAAAGGGGAGAGCATGATCGGAGCCGGTATCCTGGACGGGGATATCATTATCGCAAGAAAAGCGGAAACGGCAGATGAAGGGGAGATCGTTGTCGCCCTTATCGGAGAGGAAGCGACAGTTAAGCGCCTTTATCGTGAAGAAGGAAAGATCGTACTGAAAGCGGAAAATCCGGATTTCCAACCGATCGTAACCGATGAGGTTCTCATCTTGGGAAAGGTTGTCGCCAATTTCCGTTATTACGAATAACATTACCAATACAAGAACTGCTGTATGTCTCTGATCGACTTACAGCAGTTCTTTCGCATATTTGGTTTCCGCATAATTTGCAAGTGCATCGGGATCGTTGACCAGTTCTCCCTCGACGACCCGATCGAGGAGATCGTTCAAGATCGTTCCGAGAAGGGGACCGGGAGAATACCCCAACCGGATCAGATCGGAGCCATTGATCGCAAGATCTTTGAGAGAGAAGCATTGCTCTTCGGCAAGAACTTTGTCGGCGATCTCTTCCAATCTGTCATAATACACCTGGCGCTCCCAAAGATCCGGGTTTTGGGCAAGGTTATCCGCGCGGTTGAGAAGGATCAGTTTCCGGAACAGCTCAGGACCGATCTTGCGGAGCATCTTCCTTACAGCCTTTTCGGATTCCTCCATATGGAGATCATGATATTTGATCAGGGTGAGGACGGAGTCCTTCGTAAGATTATCGTATTTGAGACGATTGAGGACATTCCTTGCGAGATCCTCGCTGATCTTCGCGTGTCCATAGAAGTGACCGATCCCATCCACCGTCATACTGAAACAGGATGGCTTTCCAATATCATGAAACAGTGCTGCGAGCCTGAGATCCTTCTCTGGAGGGATGCTCTCGACAGCAATTGCAGTATGAGTCAGCACATCGTAAATATGGTGAGGATTGTGCTGATCAAAGCCTTCCATGGGCAGCAATTCCGGGATGGGGACACCAAAGATATCAAGATATTCTGTGAGTATCCTTCTGATACCTTTCCCGCAGAGGATCCCGTTTAGTTCAGAAGCGATCCTCTCCGCGCTGATGTCTACCAGAAGAGGAGCACATTCCTTCATGGCTTTTCTTGTTTTTTCTTCGATCGGAGAGTCGTATCTTGAGGAGAATCGCAACGCACGCAAGATGCGCAAAGCATCTTCACAGAACCGTGTTTTCGCGTCGCCTACGCACCGTATCGTACAGGTCTCCAGATCTTTCTGCCCGTTGAAGTAATCGATGAGCCCCTCCTGTGGGTGATATGCCATTGCGTTGATGGTAAAGTCCCTGCGAGAGAGGTCCTCTTTGAGAGATTTTGTAAAAACGACAGAGTCGGGATGACGGTGATCCAGATATTCCTGATCGATCCGATAGGTCGTGATCTCGAAGGGGGAGTGGTCGATCACAACGGTCACTGTCCCATGTTTGATCCCGGTCTCGATCACAGGAAGATTCCGAAAGACTTTTTTTGTCTCTTCTGGAAGGGCGGATGTTGTGATGTCGTAGTCATGTGGTTTCTTTCCCAAAAGCGCATCACGAACACAGCCTCCGACAAGATAGGCTTCATGACCTGCCTTGTTGAGACGCGTGATCAATTCATATACTTTATCGGGAATCTGGATCATGTCTTGAGTGGTCTGGTCTCCTCTTTCAAGATGCACTGCGTGAATTCGGTCACGATCGCTCTGTACCGATCACGGTCCGCAACATAACTCTTTCCGTGTCCCGCTCCGGGGAAGGTGTGGTACTCGATCATTTCCGGATTCGCCCTGTAGATCTTCTCGCTCATAGAGATCGGGACGAAGTCGTCGGCTTCCCCATGGATCAGGAGAATGGGAACAGGCGTTGATCTGACCGTGACAGATGCATCTGCGCCATTGAGATCGAAGCCCCCAAACAGTCTTGCTGCAGTCCACATAAAAGGATAAGCGACCTTCGCAGGAACCTTGAGATCGACCTCTGTCACTTTGTCGATGATCTCCCTGGGACTTGTAAAGGGACAGTCCGCAATGATGCCTTTCACATTTTTGGGGAGATCAAGTTCAGAGGCCATGAGTACCGTAGCGGCGCCCATGGATATTCCCGCAATGATGATCTCAACGTCATCTCCAAAACGATTGACGGCGTATCGGATCCATGAAAGACAGTCCTGTCTCTCTTTGACGCCAAATGTGATCGTGTGACCGGAACTGGAGCAATGCCCTCGCTCTTCCACGAGCAAAACATTGAAACCGCGCTCAAAATACAGAGTCGATCCACCGCTGAAATCCCAGGATGGCGTTCCACGGTATCCATGGAATCCGATCAGCAGAGGGGCTCCGTCTTTTGCGTGGTAATAGCGTCCGCGAAGCCTGAGTCCGTCATAAGACTGGATCTCCACCATCTTGCGCGGTTTTGCTTCCAGTTTGGCAGCCCATTGGATCACTCTTTTATGATCCTCGTCAGGGTCAGGCTTGTTTTCGTGCTCCAGCGCTTCCAGTTGTGACCGATTTGGTGTATAGAAGCCGAAGCGGTATATAATATACGAGATAAGCAGATACAGTACGACAAGTACTAATACAAAAACCAACACAGCAGATAACCTCAATTCTTTTTTCCTGATTTCATTATAGAGCAAAGAGGGTGAAGTTGGAATTGCTGTGCCAATTTGGAGGGCATATGTCGAGAATACCTGTAGTAGCAGCAGTTCTGTACAGAGATGGAAAGATCTACGCGACCCAGAGGGGATACGGACCTCAAAAAGACGGATGGGAGTTTCCCGGCGGGAAGGTGGAAATAGGGGAGACGCCGGAAGAAGCAATCATAAGAGAGATCCGGGAAGAACTGGGCGTGGAGATCATACCTTTGGAAAAACTTGCAGAAGTGGATCAGGATTACCCCAACATTTCCATTCACCTCGTTTGTTTTTGGTCCAGGATCCTGGAGGGTGAACCTACTTTGACAGAACATGAAGCTGCTAAGTGGATCGGATTGAGCGAACTGGAAAATGTGGAATGGCTTCCTGCCGACCGCATGGTCATTGAGGCGGTGCGGGACAAAATGCAGAACAACAAAAACTGAAGATGCGAGGAGAGGCAGTTGGACCTTTCCTTTTTTTGTCAGTTCTTTTCGGAACTTGCCTGTTCCTTTACGAAGTCGATGAAACGTTCTTCCAGCAGCGGCAATGGATGTCCTTTCTTCCATACAAACAGGTATTCGATGTATTTGTCAGGTCCTTCGATCTTTTTTGAGACCAGGGAACTGTTCAATACGTAGGCGGTCTGTGGGAAAATACTTATCCCCATATTGCGTGATGCCAATGCGGCTGCGTCGAGGTAGTTGTCCATCTCACAGACGATATTTGGTTCGCTTTTTTCCGCCCGAAACCACTTATAGATCCTGTCGATGACGGCTTTTCTGCTTGGCACGATCAGCGGTTCACCGATCAGTTGATCCACACGGATGCTGTCTCCTGGAAGAGAGGCATATCGATGGCTTGGATTTAAAATCGCTACCATTGGTTCAGACCCAACGGAAAAACTGTTGAGAAACGATTGGTCACAGGGATGTGTTATGACAGCCAGTGAGATCAAACCGCTTCTGAGTTTTTCCAGAAGATCATCGCTGTTTCCGTCTGTGATCCGGAACCGGACATTCGGATACATGCGATAGAAGCCTGTAAACCACTCGCCGGCGATATTTGGCGCTGTTCCCTCAACCAGCCCGATAGAGATCGTTCCCTTTATGCCTTTCCCGATAGACATGATCTCTTCCTCAGCCTTGCTCGTCAGGCTGAGGATTTCTTTTGCTCTGCGATACAAAAGTTCTCCAGCTTCCGTTATCTTCAATGATCTTTTTCCGCGAATGAACAGAACAGTATCAAGTTCCTGTTCGAGGCTTTTGATCTGATAACTTAGAGGTGGCTGGCTCAAATTGAGTTTTTGTGCGGCCTTTGAAATGTTTAACTCTTCTGCCACAGTAACGAAATAGTACAAAGATTTGATGTCCATGTTCTGCACCATATAAATTTTGTATGATAAACCATCTATTATATGTATTTTACATCAATAGTGCAGGAACGTAAAATGTGAAATATGTTTGAGAAGGAGAAAAGAAAATGACGAGCGTACCAGATTATTTCGGATGTGATCTGTTTGATGACAGAGCGATGCGTGCGACCCTTCCCGCCAAGATCTATAAAGCTATGCGCAGTACGATCGAACAGGGGGAGCCGCTTGACGATACGATAGCTAGTGCTGTGGCGGACGCCATGCGCGATTGGGCGGTGGAAAAGGGAGCAACACATTTCACTCACTGGTTCCAACCTCTGACCGGGATCACTGCTGAAAAGCATGACAGTTTTATTGAGCGGTCTCCAGATGGGGGAATGATCATGGACTTTTCCGGAAAGGAACTGATCAAAGGTGAACCGGATGCCTCCTCCTTCCCATCCGGAGGTTTAAGAGCGACTTTTGAGGCGAGAGGATATACAGCATGGGATCCGACATCCTGTGCTTTCGTCAAAGGAAAAACACTGTACATACCGACTGCCTTCTGTTCTTATACGGGAGAGGCGCTGGATAAAAAGACTCCTCTTTTGAGATCTATGGAAGCGCTCAACATACAGGCACTGCGTGTCTTGCGTCTTCTTGGAGACTCTGAGACCAAACGGGTGAGACCTGTTGTAGGTGCAGAGCAGGAATATTTTTTGATCCCCAAGGAATTGTTCGAAAAGAGGGAAGACCTTCGTTTTGCAGGAAGGACACTGTTTGGGGCTCCGTCTCCCAAGGGACAGGAACTGGATGACCATTATTTTGGTGCGATCCCGCCAGAAGTTGCCTCTTTTATGGAGGAAGTCAATGAAAGGCTTTGGAAGCTGGGCATCCCCGCAAAAACAGAACACAACGAAGTCGCGCCATCTCAGCACGAACTAGCGTGCATCTATGACACGGCAAACATTGCGACCGATCAGAACCAGCTTGTCATGGA
Organism: Oscillospiraceae bacterium; assembly: GCA_017460285.1. Classification (GTDB taxonomy): domain Bacteria; phylum Bacillota; class Clostridia; order Oscillospirales; family Ruminococcaceae; genus RUG11783. The sequence continues at coordinate 17,252 of JAFUBI010000206.1, forward strand.
GATATTGAAAGAGACGGCGGAGAAACACGGGTTTGCGTGTTTGCTGCACGAGAAACCTTTCGCGGGAGTCAACGGGAGCGGAAAACATAACAACTGGTCTCTTGCTACGGACACAGGAGTCAACCTGTTGTCCCCCGGAAAGGCGCCTCAGGAAGATATGCGTTTTCAGTTGTTCCTATGCGCTGTGATCCGGGCGGTGGACAAGTATCAGGATCTGCTGCGGCTGTCCGTAGCGACGGCGAGCAACGACCACAGACTCGGTGGAAACGAAGCGCCTCCCGCAGTGATATCCATGTTCATCGGCGACGATCTGTTTGGGCTTTTAAAGGCGACAGCATCAGGAGTTCCCTACGAAGGAACAAAAGCAGAAACGATGGAACTCGGCTCGCAAGTTCTTCCGGACATCTATAAGGACAACACCGATCGGAACAGGACATCCCCCTTTGCTTTCACCGGAAACAAGTTTGAGTTCCGTATGCCCGGTTCCTCAGACAGCATCGCCTGTGCCAATATCATGCTGAACAGTGCAGTAGCAGAGTCACTGAAACTGTACGCAGACCGATTGGAGCAAGGTGCCGATCAGGAAGATGTGCAGACACTGATCAAAGAAACGATGAAAAAACATGGGAGGATCATCTTCAACGGGAACGGTTATGAAGAGGATTGGCTCGAAGAAGCTGAAAGAAGAGGACTCCTGAATCTTCCTACGACTCCGGACTGTTTGGGATATCTTCTCAGTGAAAAGAATGTATCCATGTTGACTGGCATGGGGATCTATTCCGAAGTGGAACTCAAATCGAGGTATGAGACAGTATTGGAGAACTACTGCAAGACGGTGTTGATCGAGGCGAAAACGATGGTTTCCATAGCCATCCGACAGATCATTCCTGCAGTAGAGGAATACGAAGGAGCGCTTGCGACAAGATGCTCCACGAAAACTGAGGTCGTTCCGGGAGTACCCTGCGCGTTCGAAAAAGAGACAATACGCAAGTTGGCTGTTTTTTCTGACAATATCTATGAGTGTGCAACAGCGTTATCCGACATGATACAGGCGAAGAGCACGAGCGATTGGACAGAAACTGCTGGTTGGGTCAAGGACAAGGTCTTGCCGGCAATGGCGTCGCTGAGGACAGAATGCGACTTGGCAGAAGTTATCACATCCAAAGGGTACTGGCCGTTCCCTACTTATGGGGATCTGATGTTTAGTGCCAGGTGAATTACGCGAAGTTAGGGAGGAAGCGGTAAGATGTTCTCTTACAGCAAAGCGCCGTATCGGTATATCGCAAAGTATAAAAACGGGAAATGGGAGGAAGGCTACCTTTCTCAGGACGCAAATGTCGTGTTGAATGAGAGTGCATGTGTTCTTCAGTATGCGCAGTGTGTTTTTGAAGGCTTAAAAGCCTACAAAACAAGGGATGGCAGGATCGTATGTTTCAGACCGGATTGCAATGCCAGCCGCATGAAAGATTCGGCGATCCGCATGGCTATGCCTCCCTATCCGGAAGACAAGTATCTCGAAGCGATCGATATGGTGGTGAGAGCAAACAGGGAAGTCATTCCCCCATATGGAGATGGCAGTTCGTTGTATCTCAGACCCTTCATGATCGGGACGACACCTGTCTTGGGAGTTAAGCCTGCAGACGAATATGAGTTCAGGATCTTTGCATCACCGGTCGGACCCTATTTCGACGGAAAAATCAAACTGCGGGTCTGTGATTTCGACCGCGCTGCACCGAACGGGACCGGCAATATCAAAGCTAGTTTGAACTACGCCATGAGCCTGTACGCTATTGCCGACGCTCATGCTCAGGGATACGATGAGAATCTGTATCTCGATGCGGCAACGAGAAGATTTTTGGAAGAGACTGGCGGCGCGAATATCTTTTTCGTGACGAAGGAAGGATCGTTGGTCACTCCTGCCTCGGGTACGATCCTTCCTTCCATCACGAGAAGGTCCGTCCTTGAAGTTGCGTCTAAGGTATTTGGTATGCCGGTGGAGGAAAGGCGGATCTCCATCGATGAGATCGGAGGGTTTGAAGAGTGTGGGCTTTGCGGTACCGCTGCTGTGATATCCCCCGTTGAGAGCATCGATGATCACGGGCAAATATACCGTTACTTTAGGGAACGTGATTTTGAATCATCTTTTTCGTGGAAACTTCGCACGTATCTCACAGAAGTCCAAAGAGGAGAGCGGGTTGGACCTGAAGGATGGATGAGTCAACCACTCTCGAATGAATTCGAGAGCTTGTGCCTGCCCAGTGGTGTATGCGACTGACTAAAGTCTCCCACCTTCAACAGTATACTGTAACACCCTACCCTTCCAAGAAGAGCAGGATTGGCGGCACATCGTGGGGCGATTGACTGCGCCCCTTCTGCAAGAGCTTGCTCCTGCAGGGCGGTATTTATTTTCAATACCTGAGCATCCAAAAGGTACTTGATTCCCTTACTTTGGAGGTTCATCGCTGCAATTCGATCATCATTGGTCTTGTATCCGCATTTCCTGCAGCAAAAGAAATGCTTCTCATGGTTGCGGTTCTTTTTGTCCCGGTGTCCGCATTTCGGACAGGTCTGGGAAGTATAAGCCGGATCAACAGTGATCAGGTCTCTGCCATATTTGAAAGCCTTATACCTCATCTTGGATTCCAGGTCATAGTAAGACCAGGAGACACATACATACCTGTCTTCTGTACGAACACGTTCTGTGGCAGAACGGATACCGGTCAGGTCTTCCAGGACAAAGAGAGTATCTTCAGGGTGACTGAGGACAAGTGCCTTAGCTAAACAATGATTCACATCGTTCATCCAACGGTTTTCTCGATTCCCGATCGCCCGAAGTCTTCTTCTGGCAGAGGATGTCTGCTTTTTCTGCAGTTCCTGACGAACTTTTTTGAAATGCGCTCTCTTCTGTTTCACAACTTTCCCTGAGGCA
>JAFUBI010000207.1 GCA_017460285.1 Oscillospiraceae bacterium
CGGCCTGATGGAAAATTTCTTTGGTATTTTGAAATGTGAGATGTTCTATGGAAAGGAAGCTGAATACAAGAATATTCACGATCTGATGAAAGCTATTGATGAATATATACACTACTACAACGAGCAGCGAATCAAGGTGAATCTAGAAGGACGAACTCCTTCTCAGTTCAGGAGTTCGTCCTTATAAAAGATGTTTAAATATGTGTCCAACTTTTGGGGTGCACTACAGAAAGCATTGAACGAACTGGAAAATGCAGAGCTGATCGAAAGAAGAAAAGACGGTTTCGGCAAGTCAAATCTTCTGTATGTGAAGCTGATGGATCTATCAGTCGGAAATGTTTCCTGTTATGGGTCAGAAACCTGTCCATCAATAGGCCAGGAAAAGGACTGTGATACGGTCAGTTTTCTTACCCCTAATAATTATATTAACAGCAAGAATGATAAATACATGATGAGTGATTTAAAACGCAGCGGATATGGCCACTATCAGAATGTGTACCTCTCTGATGAAGAATTTACTGCCCTGCAGACTGATTACGGTATCGATGCCGACCGTTTCGTTGAAGAGCTCAGCAATTATCTGGCAGCTACCGGCAAGACTTATGAAAACTACGAAGCTGGCATCAGATTATGGGCATCAAAAGATCATAAAAATACAAGTCATAAAACGGAGAATCAGGATTATTCCTGTGAGGAAGGAGAAAGTTATTGAACATATCTGAACTGATCAAAGTACCGGTTCTTGAACCGGAAAAAGATGATTATATCGGTGATGATGGATTACTGCATTGCGGTATCTGTCATGAGCCGAAAGAAGCATATTATCCTCCGGAACTGCGCCGTACCGGTTGGGAAAAACATCCTTCCGAATGCCGATGCCAGAGAGAAAAGCGTGAAGCCGAAGAAAAGGAATACAGAGATTATCTTCACAGATCAAAAGTGAGAGATCTTAAAGGGAAATGTTTCCCGTCCAAAGCATTGGATAATTGGACGTTTGATAACTGCATCCTGGATGAAAAGAAGATCAGTTTCGGGAAGAAATATGTCAATAACTGGAATGAAATAGAATCCGGCAATTACGGCCTACTGCTCTGGGGACCGGTCGGTACAGGGAAGTCCTATTTCGCTGCCTGTATTGCCAATGCGCTGATCGAACAGGAGATACCGGTAAGGATGACCAATCTCTCCGCAGTGATGAACTGCAGTTTTGATGAAAGAGAAGATCTCATCAACGGTCTCTGTAAAGCAAGATTACTGATCATCGATGATTTCGGAATGGAAAGAGATACATCCTTTGGACTGGAGACAGTATTCCAGATCATAGACAGAAGATATATACAGCGCAAACCGCTAATACTGACAACTAATCTGTCATTGAAGACACTGGATCATCCATCCGATCTGGAACATCAGAGGGTCTATGATCGAGTGCTAGAGATGACTACACCGGTGGCATTCTTGGGAAACAGTTTGCGTACCGGTATCGGCAAACACAAGAAAAAACTGGATGAAATATTGAACGGATGAAGGGAGAGGATTATTTGACAGATAACGAAAACAAAGCATTACTAGAGATCGATGATTACACAATGCCGGTGCTGGTAAAGGAGTTTATGACCAGACAGTATGAGAAGAAAACGGATGGTGATGGGAATACTGTGGTGAAGGAATTGCCTGTAGGTATCCTTCCCAACATTGAACTGTATGTCAACATCGGCGGAACGAATTATTATGTCACAGGTTCTTACTCCGGCACCGGCAGCATTGAAGATAAAATTTCAAAGATTCTGAAACGTGATATGGAGGTTTAGGATGGTGACGGTGTTAAATGAAAACAGTATAATTGAAAGTGCCACTCCTGTACTGACAGTTGCCGATGAAAAGGAGGAAGAAATGGCAACTGAAAACAATACAAAGATAACGGCACTTTATTGCAGACTTTCACAGGAAGATGCATTGCAGGGAGAAAGCAATTCTATATCCAATCAGAAGAAGATCCTGATGGATTATGCCAAACAGAACAAGTTCTTACATCCCAAGTTCTATGTGGATGACGGATATTCCGGAACCGACTTCAAAAGACCGGGATTTATGGAAATGATGGCGGATATCGAAGCAGGAAAAGTCGCAGTCTGTATCTGCAAAGATCTATCTCGCTTTGCAAGGAATTCAACGATGGCAGGAATGTATATCAACTATACGTTTCCGCAATACAACGTGAGATTCATTGCAATCCATGACAGTTTCGATACCGTCGATCCCAATAACCCCAATCTGGATATGGGAATCTTCAAGAACATGTTCAACGAGTTCTATGCCAGAGATACATCCAGAAAGATCCGAGCGGTCACCAAGGCAAAGGGAAACAGAGGTGAACATCTCTGCACTGTTCCGCCATACGGATACATCAAAGATCCGGAAGATAAAAAGCACTGGATCGTTGATGAGGAAGCTGCCGAGAATGTAAAGAGGATCTTCAAGCTCTGCATGGAAGGCAAAGGACCGTCACAGATCGCTGATATCCTGACAAAGGATAAGATACTCACACCGAGTTCCTATCAGCGTTCTAAAGGAAGAAAAACTCCTCACCCCGTATTGGCTGATCCATTCAAATGGGATCAAGCCACTGTTGCGGATTTACTTGAAAACAGACATTACACCGGTTGTACTGTCAATTTCAAGTTTTACACCAACTCGATATGGGACAAGAGGAAGCGCATTAACGCTTTGGAAAATCAGGTGATTATTCCCAATACACAGGAAGCGATCATTGATGAAAAGGAATTCGAAAAGGTTCAGGAAATCAGAGAGAATCGTCATAGAAGAACCAAGACAGGAAAGACAAATATGTTTTCCGGACTGGTATTCTGCGGCAACTGCGGAGCGAAGCTCTACTTCTCCACAACGAATTACTTCAATGACTCACAGGATTTCTTTGTTTGTTCCGCTCATCGAAAGAACAGAAATGAATGCAGCGGTCATATCATCCGAGCATGCGCGTTAGAACAGCTTGTATGGATGCATATGAGGGAAGTGATATCCTATGTTACCTGTCACGAAGAATATTTCCGCAAACAGGTCGAAGAGGAACTGTTGATTAAGAGTGCTGAAAAGAAAAGACAGCAGGAAAAACTTCTGGATGAAAAACAGAAAAGGTTCGATGAGCTGGATATCATTATCCAGAAACTCTACGAATCCAACGCTTTGGGGAAGATCAGTGATGACAGGTTCGTAAAACTGTCTCAGGTATATGAAGCTGAACAAGCTACCCTTGTTTCTGACATTGAGACCCTTAAAAGCGAAATGCAGTTACAGGAAGAACAGAACAGATCTGTTGAACAGTTTATCGGGAAGGTCAAGGAATACTCCGATTTAAGGGAAATAACTCCCTGCGCCTTACACTCATTGGTGAAAGCTATATATGTAGACGAGTATCCGATGGAAGGCAGAAAACATAGAGAGAAATCTGTCACGATCGATTACGATAGTCCCAGAGAGATCGACCTTGATAAACTGATGAAAGCATAAGGAAACGGCATGACTGATGCCATGCCGTCCAAATTACATAGATATTGTTTTACGGGGAGAGCGCTAACAGGTTCCCTTTTAAACCGCCTTTTTGGTGTGACCACCGTCTAAAGGCTAGATGCAAGTTTGTCAAGAAAGAGATCTGTAGTTACAGCCTCGACATGACCGGAATCATCCGCCATTCGAGCAAGGTCTCCTGTCATTGTTCCGTTGTTGATCAATTCTAATGTTTGGACCTCAAGCTTATCTGCAAATGCGCAAAGATCCTGCAAACCGTCCAGTTCACCTCTTTTACGGAGAGCTCCGCTCCAGGCAAAGATAGTTGCTACCGGATTCGTGCTGGTTTTCTCTCCTTTCAGATAGCGATAGTAATGACGTGTGACGGTTCCGTGTGCTGCTTCATATTCATACTTTCCATCTGCTGATACAAGAACAGAAGTCATCATAGCGAGTGACCCAAAAGCTGTTGAGACCATGTCGCTCATGACATCGCCATCATAGTTTTTGCACGCCCATACGAATCCGCCTTCCGAACGGATCACCCTAGCGACAGCATCGTCGATCAAAGTGTAGAAGTAGTGGATCCCTTTGTTCTCAAAATCAGACGAGAATGCCTGAAATTCCTCTTCAAATATTTCCTTAAACTTGCCGTCGTATTGCTTGGAGATCGTGTCTTTTGTAGAAAACCAGAGATCCTGGCTAGTATCAAGCGCATAACGGAAGCAGGAGCGTGCAAAATCCCGTATGCTCTGGTTCAGATTGTGTTGACCCTGAAAAACAGCAGGTCCATCTGTGATCTGAACGATCGCTTCCTGTGTTGAGCCATCCGCTCCTTCAAAGACCAGTTTGCAGGTGCCTGGGACATTGGATACGATCTCAACTGCTTTGTAGATGTCTCCATAAGCGTGACGGGCGATCGTGATCGGCTTTTTCCAGCAATTGACTACCGGATGGATGCGATCACTCAGGATCGGTGTCCGAAAGACGGTCCCACCGAGGATAGAGCGAATGGTCGCATTTGGAGATTTCCACATTTCAGTTAACTCCGGATACTCTTCCATTCGCTGTTTGTTGGGGGTGATCGTTGCGCATTTTACTGCGACACCATATTTTTTCGTGGCAAGAGCAGCATCGACCGTGACCTGATCTTTTGTTGCGTTGCGGTTGAGAAGCCCGAGATCGTAATAAACGGTCTTGAGATCTACAAAGGGGAGTATCAATTTTTCTTTGATCTCTTTCCAGAGAACGCGGGTCATTTCATCTCCATCCATCTCAACGAGAGGGGTGGACATTTTAATTTTTTCCATTAGTGATTAGTCCTTTCCATAGCCTGCAGCATAATAGTTGATAAGACATCCCTCTGTGAGTATGAGCCTTTCTTCCGGAGTCAGATCGGCGCAATGCAAGGTTATCTCTGTTTTGCATCCGTCATGATATAAAAAGCCTGTAAATGTCTCTTGCCCATTGAGGAGCCCTTCACGGATATTGGGGACAAAGAGCCAATCTCCTTGTTCGGGCAGTACAGTCGATCCTTTATCGATTGTGAAAGGAACGATTCCCCAGTTGATGCAATTTGAACGATAACGCTTTGTGGCAAATTCATAGCAGACATTGGCAAAGCCACCCAAGACCTTTTGGCAAGAAGCAGCCTGTTCTCGGGCAGAGCCATCTCCTGGCTTAAAAGCGAAGACTGCGCTTCCCACAGATGTGTGATCGACTTTAGCATCAAAGCTATTTAGCACTTCAAGCAATTCATAATCTGGCTGCCCTGATTCTCGCTTTTCCTCTATTGAGCGAACTTTCTTCGACAGTTCGACATATTCCGGGACTCTCCTTGAAAGAGCAAAATCTGAGAGTTTGATCGGATTGGAACGGTAACTGGAAGTCTCCCCAGACGGGATCAATTCATCGGTTGTGGTCACATCATCTCGGATATCTGCACAGAATTGGACAAGAAGATCTTTTTCCAATTTTGGCATGACTGGCCAATCTGCTATATTGGGTCCATATACTAGTTCTGCGTTTGGATCCGGTTTTCCAAATCCGTTATAAACACGTTTTTCATAGATAGTATCGTTGTAGACGTACTCTTTTGGCGTCACTTCATATGCAACATCTGTTGCAGCGGTAAGGACACCTCCGTTTGCAGCAGTAGCAGCGATGGAACGCGCGTCCATAAGCGCGACTCCTGCTATTTGACCGTCACCGGGACGTGAACCCTCCCGATTCGGGAAGTTTCTAGTAGCGTGCCTTATCGATAAAGTGTTATTAGCAGGTGTATCGCCTGCTCCGAAACAGGGCCCACAGAAACAGGGCTTTATAACTGCACCGGAATCGATGAGGTCTGCTGTGATCCTATCGCGTACGATCGCTCGATTGATCGGGGCAGAGGAGGGGTAGACAGATAGATTAAAATCCCCGTTGCCGATCGATCTGTCTCTGAGAATATCCGCTGCGACAGATAGATTTTCGTACATTCCCCCGGAGCATCCAACAATAACACCTTGGTCGCAATGTATTTTTCCGTTTTTGTCGATATTCTTTCGGAGATCTAAGACTGCTTTCCCGTTCAGTTGCTTATTGCATTGGTCTTCAGTATCCCGAAAGATCTTCTCAGCATTGTTCTGTAATTCATGGATCGTATAAACGTTGGAGGGGTGGAAAGGGAGCGCGATCATGGATTCCATTTCATCTAAGTGAATGGTCACCATTCGGTCATAATATGTGTCTTCTTCGATCTCAAGTTTTTTATAAGCAGAAGACCTTCCAATGTTTTCATAGTACTCTTTGACCTTTTCATCTGTGATCCATACGGAGGAAAGGCAGGAGGTCTCTGTCGTCATGACATCAATGCCAATACGAAAGTCCATTGAAAGATCCGTGATCCCGGGACCGGCGAATTCAAGAATGCGGTTTTTCACAAATCCCTCTTTGAATGTCGCTCCAACAAGAGCGAGGGCTACGTCATGAGGTCCTACTCCATGGGGAACTGTACCGTCGATCCATACGAGGACGACCTCAGGTCGATCGATATCCCAGGTATTTTCTAGGAGTTGCTTGGCGAGTTCGCCTCCTCCTTCGCCTACACCCAGCGTCCCGTAGCAACCATAACGGGTGTGGGAATCAGAGCCCAGGATCATTCCACCGCAGGAAGCGAGTTTTTCTCTTGCGTATTGATGGATAACCGCAAGGTTTGCAGGAACGTAGATCCCGCCGTACTTTTTCGCAGCGGAAAGTCCAAATACGTGATCATCTTCATTGATTGTTCCACCGACTGCACATAAACTGTTGTGACAATTGGTGAGGACATAAGGGAGTGGGAAAGAAGTCATTCCCGAAGCTCTTGCTGTTTGAATGATCCCAACATAAGTGATGTCGTGCGATATGAGAGCGTCAAATCCGATATGGAATCTGCCGTCCTTTTTTTCCTTCCTCTGATGGCTTCCGAGGATACGATAGGAGATCGTTTTTTCTCTTCCATCCGTGTCATCGTGTCCTGTTGGCTCTGGAATTCCGTTTTTGATCTTTACAGGTGAATTGTAGAGTTCGATTCTAGACATCGGCTGTATCCTTTCCTGTTTTGATGTTGAAGGTGTCCGCTAAACGGAATTGCGCTTTTTCAACATGCTCGTTCATTTCCTTTTCCGCTCTCAGGGCATCTCTGGAAAGCAGTGCATCCAGGATCCTCTTATGCTCTGCGACAGATTCATTTGCTCTGGATTTTTGTTCTATTGAGGTCTTGCGGAATTTCTGTATCTTTCTGTGGAGAGGGATGAGAGTGTCGTAAAAAACGGCGCTTCCGGAGTATTTATAAATCAGATCATGGAACAGGGTGTCCTGCTCTTTGATCTTTCCTGAGTCGCTTCTTGAAACATAAAATTCCTGCAGATCCACCGCGTCTTTTAACTCCTGAAGTTGCTCTTCGGTAGCTGTTACGGCGCAGCGAGCAGCTGCGAGTCCTTCGATACGTTTCCGAATCTCGTATATGTTCATCGCATCTTCTAACGTGATCCCAAGGACGAGCATTCCTTTCCCGCAGTCTTCAATGAGATGCTCCTGTTCCAGCATCTTAAGAGCTTCTCGTACAGGAGTTCTGCTGACGCCAAGAGTCTCGCTGAGCTTCATTTCTGTCAAGATCTCACCTTTAGGATAGACACCGAAAAGGATGTCCTCTTCAAGTTTTTCAAATATCTGATCGGATAACGATACATTTTTGTACATAGTCAGCACCTATATCCTTTTATATTTTCCATTTGATAGAGTTTCTATTTGTTCTTCCAACTCGGATACACTTAGAGTGGCAACTCTCCCGCCTTCGTACTCCTTGTCGATCCACTCTTTGAGGGACACAACAAGAGGATCGTGTTTGTCCAATAATTCTTCCTCAGACAAACTGTAGTTGTTGTTGATCCAATAAGCGATGCCGGCAAGACCGGAAGATTTTCCAATGAGTACGGTGGGCTTTCTGTTGAGGATCTTTCCTGTATTGAAGATGTTGTAGATCTCTTCATCCTTCATCAACCCATCCGCATGGATACCGGCTCTGGTCATATTAAAATATCTTCCTACGAACGGAGTCATCGGGGGGACAGTATAACCGATTTCATTGCGGTAGTAATCTGCGATCTCTGTGATCACGGCAGGATCCATTCCGTCTAGAGTGCCTCTCAGGGAAGCATATTCCATGATCATGGCTTCAAGAGGGACATTGCCTGTGCGCTCTCCGATTCCCAGCAAAGTGCAGTTTACAGCGCAAGCGCCATACATCCAAGCGGTAGATGCATTCGCCACTGCTTTGTAGAAATCATTGTGCCCATGCCATTCCAGATATTCACTGGGTACATCCGAATAGTGCTGGAGCCCATATACGATTCCCGGTACGCTTCTGGGAAGAGCGACTTCTGTATAGGGAACGCCATATCCCATGGTGTCGCATGCTCGGATCTTTACCGGTATGCCGGCATCTTTTGACATTTTCATCAGTTCGTTCACGAAAGGAACGACAAAACCGTAGAAATCAGCTCTGGTAACATCCTCAAGATGGCATCTGGGTACGATGCCCGCTTCAAAAGCCATGCCCACTGTTTGAAGATATTGTTCCATAGCTTGCTTGCGTGTCAAATGAAGTTTGTTGAAGATATGATAATCGCTGCAGGACACCAGAATTCCCGTTTCAGGGATCCCGAGTTCCTTGACCAGTTGAAAATCGTTCTTCGTTGCGCGGATCCAGGTCGTGATCTCGGGGAATTTATAGCCCAGTTCCTGACAGCGTGCGATCGCTTCACGGTCTTTTTCACTGTAGACGAAGAATTCCGTTTGGCGAATGATCCCAAAAGGTCCGCCGAGCCGATGCATCATAGAATAGAGGTCAACGATCTGCTTCACAGTATAGGGCTCTACAGATTGCTGCCCATCACGAAATGTGGTGTCGGTGATCCAGATCTCCTCCGGCATTCCCATGGGAACGCGACGGTGGTTAAAAGATACTTTGGGAACCTCGTCATAGTTGTAAAGATCTCGGTAAAGATTCGGTTCTTTGACGTCCTGAAGAGAGTATTTGTAACTTTTCTGTTCCAGAAGGTTTGTCTTTTCGGATAGTTCTAACATCATACACCTCCTGTTATGCATGAATACTTGTATACAATTATACATGCATGCTATTTCATTGCAAGTGGTGAAATAAAAGAAACGGCACCATTACGGCGCCGCCTTGGTACTTGTTCAGTTGCTTGCCAACTTTTCATCTTTCTCGATCACTGCGCGTATCGCATCCATAACGCTTCCTTTAAAACCATTTTCCTCTAAAACTGTGACGCCTTCGATCGTTGTTCCTCCAGGTGAGCAAACACGGTCTCTGAGCGTATCTGGATGATCTTTCGATAAAGAGGCATTGATGGAACTACCTTTGATCGACTGAAGAGCGATCTTGTAGGAAAGGTCTCTGGGTATCCCGGCCTGAACACCAGCCATAGCCAATGCGTCGGCGTACATGAAGGTGAAAGCGGGAGAAGCTCCTGCCACAGCGGAGAAAGCAGCAAGCAGTTTTTCCGGTAGAAGAACGACCTCCCCGACAGAAGAGAAAACCTCTTTCGCAATGGTGATCTGATCGGAAGAAGCAGGGCTGTCGCTGCATACAGCGGTGATCGCTTCCCCGACCTGAGCATTCAGGTTCGGCATTGCGCGGACAACAGAAGCATCTGGCAGACCGAGAAGGGAAAGGATCTTTTGGATGGGAAACCCAGCTGCGATGGATAGAAAGAGTTTGTCATCTAATCTTTCCATGCGGGAGATACTCGTGAGCACGTCTGGCAGTTGTTGCGGCTTAACAGCGAAAAGAATGGTGTCTGCATGTTCGACGACATCGTTGAAAGAATCACAGGCAGTGATCCCAAATCCATTTGAAAAACTTGCAAGTTTCTCGGGGTCGGTATCATAACCGAAAACGGAAGTCGCCGGATAACGTCTGCTTGTGAGCATTCCCCGGAGGATCGCTCCACCCATATTGCCGAGTCCAATAAATCCGTAAGTCATCTGATGTGCCTCCCTAAGAATAAAGAATATTCCAAAGCAGAAGTGCTGAGCCTAAGAGGAACACTGACTTGAAGCATTTGAGTGGATATTCCTTATTTGCTCCTGCTGCAGCTTCTCGCTTTAAC